>JAJECB010000330.1 GCA_022822245.1 Gammaproteobacteria bacterium | reverse complement strand
CGAGGAGAGCCGGTGAACAACGAAGCGGGCGCGGGCGTGGCCGCGGGAACGGCTGCGAGCCCGCGATGACGGAGCCGGGCCGGCCGCCGGGGGCGCTCGCCGGGGTTCGGGTCATCGACCTCACCCGGGTGCTGGCCGGGCCCTTCTGCACTCAGCTCCTCGCGGACATGGGCGCGGATGTCGTCAAGGTCGAGGGCCCGGACGGCGACCTCATGCGCCGCACGGGCACGGTGCGCGAGGGTCTGAGTTGGTACTTCGCGCAGTTCAACCGCAACAAGCGCTCCGTCGTCCTCGACCTCTACGGCGACCCGGGCCGCGCCGCCCTCGCCGATCTCCTTCGCTCCGCGGACGTGCTGGTGGAGAACTTCCGCCCCGGGGTGCTCGCGAGGATGGGATTCGGCCCGGATCGGATCGAGGCGATCAATCCCCGCCTCATCGTCGCGAGCGTGAACGGGTACGGGTCCACCGGACCCTACGCGGAGCGGCCCTCGTTCGATTTCATCGCCCAGGCGATGAGCGGTTTCATGGCCGCGAGCGGCGCCCCGGACGGCGAGCCGATGCGAAGCGGACCCCCGATCGGGGACCTCGTGGCGGGGCTCTACGCCGCGTTCGGGGTGGTCTGCGCCCTCCACGCGCGGGGCTCCGGCACGGGAACGGGGGCGGACGGGAAGGCGGACGCCGGACCGGGAACGAGAGCCGACTCCGGACAGTACGTCGAGACGAGCCTGATGGCTGGCCTCGTCAGCATGCTCGCGTACGCGAGCGCGGAGTACTTCGCGACCGGCCGTCCCCTCGCTCGGAGCGGCAACGACCACCCCATCGCCGCCCCCTACGGACTCTTCGAGGCGAGCGACGGGCACATCGCGGTGGCCCCGCCGGACGCCGCGTACGTCCGCCGCTTTCTCCGGGTGATCGGGCTCGAAGCGCTGCTCGACCGGCCCGAGTACGCCACCAACGAGGCCCGCCGCGAACGGCGCCGGGAGCTCGCCGACGCGATCAACGAACGGACCCGGACGCGGTCTGTCGACTGGTGGATCGAGCGGCTCAACGAGGGCGGCTGCCCCTGCGGGCGGGTGATGGATGTGTCCGAGGTGTTCGCCGACCCGCAGGTGCTCGCCCAGGACCTCGTTCTCGACGTGCCGCACCCGGGCGCGGGGTCGGTCCGCACGACCGGGTTCCCGGTCAAGCTCTCCGAAACCCCCTGCGCGGTCTTCCGACCCGCGCCGCGGCTCGGCGAGCACACCGGGGAGGTGCTCGCCGAGCTCGGCTACGGTCCGGAACGGATCGCCGCCCTCGCCGCCCCGGCGCCGCGAGCGGCTCAAGCGGCGCGAGACGCTCCTCCCGCACCGGAGACCGGTTGATCGGCGAGAACGATCGGACCATGCTGACGCACACGCCGAACGGCGGCAGTCGCAGCCCGTGCGCCGACACGAACGGAGAGACCGATGCTCGATGAAGCCAGCACCGTGGCGGAAATGCCGGCGATGGAGCTGCCAATCACCGACGAGCCGAGAACCTCGTTCACCCTCTCGTCGGAGTACTACACCGACCCGGCGATCTACGAACGGGAGAAGGAGGCGATCTTCTACCGCACGTGGCAGTACGTCGCGCACCGGTCCGCCTTCGCGGATCCGGGCGACTACGTGACGCTCCGAATCTGCGACCAGAACGTCTTCGTCATGAAGGGGGGCGACGGGGTCCTCAGGGCCTTCTACAACGTGTGCCGCCACCGCGCGCACGAACTGCTCTCCGAGCCCCACGGCAACGTGAAGTCGGCCATCGTCTGCCCCTACCACGCCTGGACCTTCGAGCGCGAGGGAGGTCTGCGCCGGGCCCGCTTCTCCGAGGATCGGCCGGGCTTCGACCGGGCGGACTTCGGGCTTCGCCCGATTCGCCTCGAGCTCTTCTGCGACTGCGTCTTCGTCAACCTCGACGACGGTGCGGAGAGCCTCGCGAGCCTCGCCGGCGACATGGAGGAAGACCTTCGCCGGAAAGTGCCCTACCTCGGCGATCTCACCATGCCCTCGAAACGCATCGACCTCCTCGGCACCACCCGCCAGCATGCGGGCTGGAAGGTCGTGGTCGACAACTATGTGGAGTGCTACCACTGCCGCCACGCGCATCCGGACTTCGCGAGCCTCATCAGCATGGACCACTACCGGGTCGACGTCGGGCCCCTGTGGTCGCGGCAGCTCGGGGCGGAGACCCGGCCGAAGAACACCGCCTACGACTTCGATCCCGACGCGGGCTACGCGGGTTCGATGTTCTGGTACCTGTGGCCGAACACCACCTTCAACATCCTCCCCGGATCGAACGAGCTCGCCGTGCTCGCGATCCGGCCGATCGACCACGAGTGGACGAGCTTCGAGGGCCATGTCCTCACCGCCGATGGCGGGACCAACGAGGCCCGCACCGAGTACACCGCGAACGTGCTCGCGCCGGAAGACATCGCGCTCTGCGAGAGCGTGCAGCGGGGCCTCAAGTCGAAGGGCTACGACCAGGGGCCGATCATGGCCGGCGCCGCCCCGACCGGTGAGAACGAGTACGCGATCCACCACTTTCACCGCCTGGTCCACGACGCCCTGAACGGCGGCGGCTAGCCTCGCCTCCGGGAACGGACGCGGCTCGTCCCGCTCGGGCGCTGCCGGCGGATCGGGTCGGACCGCCCACCCGTGGAGCCGGACGCGAGGGAAGCACGGGGCTCGGACCGGCGACAGCTCGTCGTCGCCACCGTCACGCTCGCGGTCGCGAGCTTCTCGCACGGGCTCACGGTGCCCCTCCTCTCGCTCGTGCTCGATCACCAGGGCATCGACGAGACCCTCATCGGACTCAATGCCGGCGCCTACTTCATTGCCGTCTTCGCGGCCGCCCCGCTCGCCTCGCGGGTGCTGCGCGCGCGCGGTCCCGCCCTCGTGATGCTGGCGTCGATACTCGCGACGGCGGCGCTGCTCGGCCTCCTTCGCGCCTTCCCCGACGTGTGGCTGTGGTTTCCGCTTCGCTTCGCGCTCGGGATGGCGGCGAGCTTCCTCTGGATCGCCGGCGAGGCATGGATGAACCACGCGGCGGCGGAATCGCACCGGGGCCGCATCATCGCGGTCTTCGGCGTCGTGGTGTCCGCCGGCTTCGCCCTCGGGCCCCTGATCCTCTCGCTGACCGGCACGGACGGCTGGGCGCCGTTCCTCGTCACCATCGCGCTGCTGCTCGTCGCCGCGGCGGTGCTCGCGGGCGCCCTCGGCTCGTCCCCCAGGCTCGAGGGGCCGACCTCCGGGCGCCTCGCGCGCTACGTCCTGCTCGCGCCGGTGGCGGCGTTCGGATACTTCGTATTCGCCGCCGGCGACGCCATGCTGCTCACCTTCCTTCCGATCTACGCGGTGGGGCTGGGTGTCGGGGAGACGCACGCAATTCGCCTCCTCACCGTGATGGCCCTCGGGAGCATGGCGCTTCAGTACCCGGTCGGGTGGCTCGCGGATCGAGTGAGCAACCGCGCCCTCGCCGCCGCCATGGGGGCCGCGCTGCTCGCGGGATCGGCCCTGCTCCCGTGGGCAATTCCGCACCCCGCGGCCGCCGTCGGCGTCGTCTTCATGTTCGTCTACGGAGGGGCGCTCGGCGCGCTCTACACCCTGTCCCTGGTGCTTGTCGGCCGGCGGTTCCGGGGCGCCGATCTCGGCGGCGCATCCGCGATGCTCGCGGTCATGTTCTGCATCGGCTCGTTCCTGTGGCCGTCGGTCGGCGGCGCGGCCATGGACCGGTTCGGCGCGGATGCGATGCCCGTCTCCCTCGTCATCGCCTACGCCCTGTTCCTCGCCGTCGTGGCGGCGGCTCGGCTCCACGGCCGCGCTCCAAGAGCACCCGCCTGACCTCGCCTCTCTCCTTCCCCTTCGGATGCACTCGACGGCGAAGGGGCGCGAGGCCGCTCATGCTAGAGTCTCGACGAGTGAAGCCTCGGGCCTCGAGACAGGAGCGAGCCATGATCTGCGCCACCGTTCGTTACCGGCTGCCGGAGTCCATCGACCGCGCCGCCTGCCGCGACCACTTCGAGAAGATCGCGCCCGGCTTCCGGGAGGTGCCGGGACTCATCAGCAAGCACTTCATCCTCGGCGACCACGGGGTCGGGGGCGGCGTCTACCAGTGGGAGACGCGAGAGGACGCGGAGGCGTTCTACTCCGGGCCGTGGCGGGACGCGATCGTCGAGCGCTACGGGATGGAGCCCGAGATCGAGTTCTTCACCGTGTTCTGCATCACCGACAACACGGCGGGGGAGGTCCGGGTGGTCGAGTCGGCGGAAGAAGCCGTGGTGGCATGACGAAGATGCGGGGATCGGTCGAGCGCGGCGGGGGGGCAATCGCGTACGAGGTGATCGACCACGCGCCGGCGTGGGAGGGTCCCGCGCCGACGGTGCTCTTCCACCACGGGGTCGCATCGTGCGCGGCGGCTTGGGACGGCTGGACCCCGGCCCTCGTCGGCCGGTACCGGCTGGTCCGCTTCGACCTCCGCGGCCACGGGGCGAGCCCACTCCCCCCGGGATTCGAGTGGTCGCTCGACGCGACGGTGGAGGACCTCGAAGCGGTCGCCGACGCGGCCGGCGCGAACCGGCTTCACCTCGTCGGTGAGTCGCTCGGCGGCACCGTGGCCCTCGCGTTCGCGGCCCGGCACCCGGAGCGCGTGCTGTCGCTCACGGTGTCGAACGGGACGCACTTCGGCGGCGCCATCGAGAACCTCGAACCGTGGGAACGCCTCATCCGCGAGGAAGGCATGGCCGCGTGGTCGGCGCACCTGATGAAGGAGCGCTTCTTCGACGGCGCCCTCACCCCGGAAATGGCGCGCTGGTACGAAGCGCAGCAGACGAGCGCGGAGCCCGCCGCGGTTCTCGGCGGGGCGGCAATGCTGGCCGCGACCGACCTCACCCCCGAGCTCGCGCGCGTCGCCTGCCCGGTCCTGCTGCTCCACCCGGACTCGAGCCCGTTCATCCCGGTCGACGTCATGGCCGCGCTCCAGCGCGCCCTCCCGGACGCCCGCCTCCAGGTGTTCGCCCACGCCCGCCACGGCCTTCCGTTCTCGCATGGCGCCGAGTGCGCGGCGGCCGTCGCCCGCTTCATCGTCCGCCACCCCCCGAACCCCGCCCGCTGACCGCCCGGCGGCGCCCCTTTTTCCTGCTCGACAATGGCCATGGCGAACACACCGCCGGTACCGGGCCGTGAACCGCGCCGTTCAAGCCCCTCCGAACCGCGGCTCGTGGCGCAACTCCTCGCGAAGGATCCGTCGTAGCGTATCTTCCAGCTCCTCGCGCTCCGTCGCCCGGCGCAGGGTCTCGTTGATCAGGGTCTGGTAGCCGCGCTTCCCGGCCTTCGCCTTGAAGTACTCGACGAGGTTCGTGTCCAGGGAGATGGTGATGCGCTGCTTGCGCAGAACGGGCCCGAGCCCGACTCGGAACGTCGCACGGTCCAGATCCGCCTGGGTGACCCCGGGATACTCGTCACGGTCATCGGAGGTTGGCGAAGAAGAGGAGTTGTTCATCGCTATCGGCCTCGCGCATCGAGATCACGTGGATTTCGTCCCCGGTTTCGGTGTGCACGATCACCATCACCGTCATGCCCGACAGCCCGAGCGTGACCCACCGCCGTTCGCGGTAGTCCTCGCGAGTGTCCTCGAACGTGAACGTCGGACCCTCGAAGACGCGCTCGGCCAGGGCGAAGTCCAGGCCGTGCTTCTCGAGGTTCGCAACCCGCTTGGGTTCGTGCCACGTGAAATCCATGTCGCCGGGTATACATCCAATTATGCATATTTCGGTGCTTGGCGCAGCAACCTGCCGGCATGCGGGGTTGCCCGGTCAGATGATGACGGAGAGACGTGATCTCAAGATCCGAACCCCACACCCAGGGAGATGCCGCATGAAGCTACAGGACATCCGGACCTGGGTGACCGTCCCCCCGAACGGGATCGGCGGCTCGTTCTGGGTCATCGTCAAGGTCACGACCGACGACGGAATCGAGGGGCTCGGGGAGTGCTACGGGATCCCGTTCTCGGGCGACGTCGCGTGCCGGATGGTCGAGGACACGTTCGAGCGCTTCATCGCCGGCGCGGACCCCCACGACGTCGAGACCCTGTTCCGGCGCGCCTACTCCGCCGGCTTCACCCAGCGGCCCGACGTCTCGATGATGGGGGTATTCAGCGGAATCGAGATTGCGGTCTGGGACATCCTCGGCAAGGCGTCGGGGCAACCCGTCCACCGGCTCATCGGCGGCCGGTTCCACGACCGGATCCGCACCTACACCTACCTCTACCCGAGGTCCCTCGCTCCGGACGGCGCGCCGGGCGAAGCCTTCCGCGACGTCTACCACGACGGTGACGCGGCGGCGGAGCGGGCCCTCGAGTATGTCGAAATGGGGTTCACCGCGATCAAGCAGGACCCCGCCGGCCCGTACAGCTTCCAGGGCGGGCGCGAGCTGTCGCTGGCCGAGCTCACGCGAAGCGAGTATTCCATCAGGCGGATCCGGGAAGCGGTCGGGGACCGGGCCGACATCCTCGTCGGCACCCACGGGCAGATGACCACCTCTTCGGCCATCCGCCTCGCGCGGCGCCTCGAGCCCTTCGACCCCCTGTGGTTCGAGGAGCCGTGCCCTCCGGACCAGACGGAGGCGACGGCCAAGGTCGCGCGGGCCACGTCGATCCCGATCGCGACCGGCGAGCGCCTCACCACGAAGGTGGAGTTCCACGAAGCCCTGAAGGCGGGAGTCGCGATCCTCCAGCCGGACGTGGGGCGGAGCGGCGGCATCTGGGAGACGCGGAAGATCGCGGTCGTCGCGGAGCTCTACAACGCGCAGGTCGCGCCCCACATCTACTGCGGGCCGATCGCCCACGCGGCGGCCGCCCACGTCTCCATCGCGAGCCCCAACTTCCTCATCCTCGAGACCATCCGGAGCGACTTCCACGACGCAATCGTGAAGCGGCCGCTTCACTGGGAGGAGGGCTACCTCATCGCCCCCGCCGAGCCCGGGCTCGGCATCGAGCTCGACGAGGCGGCGGTGCTCGCCCACCCCTACGAGACAGGCGGGCGCCTCCATCTCGAGATGTGTCAGACCCCGCTCCCCTCCGACAACGCGAAGATCATCGACGAGCTCGAGCCCTGAGCCCCCACAGCGCCGCCGTCGCGGCGAGTGTCGTGGTCCCCGGACTCCGAGCCGGGCGCAGAGGCGGTATGGTTGCGTCCTTGCCCGGTTCGAAGGATCGGCGAGGACCGGATGGTTGCTGGCGTCGAATCCGGTTACGGGCGCGGGGGCAATCACCCTCGACGGGTGAACAGCCGCTGGAAGAGCCACTGGCCGGAGAGGCCGAGGACCGCGAGCACCAGGAACAGCGCCGCGAGCGGCTGGGCGGCGATGAGCCACCACTGCCCTTCGAACATCTTGAGCGAGTTCTGGAGGTTCGTCTCCACCATCTCACCGAGGATGAGGCCCACCGCGATGGGGGCGACGGCGAACCCGTGGCGCCGCGCGAAGAACCCGATCACGCCGAAGATCAGCACGATCCAGACGTCGAGGAGCGCGGCGTTCAGCGCGTAGGCGCCGATGACGGAAAGCGCGAACACGACCGGCCACAGGATGGGGGTCGGGACGAGCGAGATGCGGGCGAAGAGCTTCGCCGCGTAGAGCCCCATCGCCATGAACATGATGTTCGCGAGCAGCATCGCGCCGAAGATCTGGTAGACCTTGTCGACCTGCTCGGTGAAGAGATACGGGCCCGGGCGAAGCCCGTGCACCATCAGGCCGACGAGGATGACCGCGGTAGTGCCGCTGCCCGGGATCCCGAGCACCATCGTCGGAACCATCGCGCCGCCGGTCGCGGCGTTGTTCGCCGCCTCCGCCCCCGCGATGCCCTCGATCGCCCCCTTGCCGAACTCCTCCTTGTTGCGTGACCAGCGCCTCGCCTCCGCGTATCCGATCATCGACGCCACGGTAGCGCCCTCGGCGGGCAGGATGCCGATGAACGTCCCGATTCCGCAGGATCGAAGGATCGTCTTCCAGATCCGCCGGTAGTCCTCCTTCGTCGGCAGCTTCACCGCCTTCATCGCGACGGTGTCGGCGATCCGGTTGGCGAGCTTCGACTGCACAAGGAGCTCGGACATCGCGAAGAGCCCGATGAAGACGGGCACGAACGCGAGCCCCTCGTAGAGCTCGTAGTTCCCGAACATGAACCGCTCGATGCCGGTGGCGCGCTCGGCGCCGATCGTCGCGAGCCACACCCCGAAGATGCCGCCGATGAGGTTCTTGACCGCCCCGCCGGCGCTGATGCTCGCGAGCATCGAGAGGCCGAAGAGGGTGAGCGCGAAGTACTCGGGGGGGCGGAACTCGTAGGCGACCCGCGCGAGGAGCGGCGCGGCAACGCACAGCACCGCGACCGAGAACACCCCGCCCACCGTGCTCGAGACCACCGCGACGCCGAGGGCGCGCCCCGCCTCGCCGCGCTGGGCGAGCGGGTAGCCGTCGAAGGTCGTCGCGGCCGCCGCCGACGTCCCCGGCGTGTTGATGAGGATCGCGGTGATGGAGCCCGCGAAGGTGGCCGAGACGTAGATGGTGGCGAGGACCGAGATCGCGTGCACCGAGTCCATGGTCAGCGTGAACGGGAGCAGGAGGGCCGCGCCGGTCGTCGCGCCGAGCCCGGGGAGCACGCCGATGATCACCCCGAGCACGGTCGTGCCGAGGATCAGGGCCATCAGGTGCGGGTCCAGGAAGGCGGAAGCCATCGCCTGCAAGGCGTCGAACATCGTGCGTCCCCGCGGCCGGCTAGCCGTAGTACCAGTTGGTCAGCACCCCGCGCGGGAACCGCACGCGAAGGACCGTGTCGAACAGGAAGAAGATGGAGATGGGGGTCGCGAGGGCGAGGCTCCCCGCGACCGGAAGCCGCCGCTCACCCCACAGCAGGCACATCACGAACATGACGACGGCGATGCCGATGAACATGTCGAGCCACACCGTGAGGGCGTAGAAGACGGGCATCAGCAGGATCGAGCCCCAGGTCGCGAAGGGCTCGAGGGGAACCGGCTTCGGAGGCTCCCGCGCGATCTGCACGACGAGCACCGCCACCAGCAGCAGGTTGACGGCCATCAGGAAGATGGGGAACGCCCGCGGCTGCATGCTGTCGCCGACAATCATCGGCGGCGACAGCTCGAGCTGGAGCGCGGCCCAGATCACCGCGACGGAGAACGCCGCGATGACCGCGGGGACGATGAAGAGTCGCGCTCTCACCGGAAGCGGTGCTCCCCGGAGGGGGAGCACCGGTCGCGTCGGTCGTGCCGGGATGGCCGGCCTAGTTGACCAGGCCCATTTCCTTGAGGGCGGGTCCGAACTCCGTGATCATCATCCGGATCTGCTCGCCCCAGGGTCCGGAAGGCTGCGGAGAGGTCGTGTCGAGGCCCGAGTTCATGAGGTAGGCCTGGTAGAGCGAATGGCCCATGGCCTTCATCATGCCCGCCTCGAGCTCGGCGCGGCGCGCCTCGTCGACCCCCGCGTGGGTCACGAAGCCGCGGGTCGTCGACAGCACGAGGTCGATGCCGAGCTGCTTGGCCGTCTTCGCGGCCGGGATCGGCGCCATGCCTTCGTTCGCCAGGATGACGAGCGGGCAGATGTCGCCGTTCTCGACGGGCGCGGCCGCCTCGGAGAGGTTCAGGGTGCCGACATCGACGGCCCCCGCGACGAGCTGGGTCGCGAGCTCGCCACCGCCCTTGAACGGAATGTAGGTCGGCATGGGCACGCCGAGGCGCTTCGCCCAGAGGAACACCGTGATGTGGTCGATGGTGCCGGTCTGGGTTCCGCCGAACTTGAGCTTGTCGCCGTTCTTCATGCCGGCGACGAACTCTTCCGGCGTCTTGTAGGGGCTGGTCTTGCAGTTGACCATGAGGATCTGGGGGTCGTTCGTGCCGCGCGCGATCGGGGCCATGTCCTCGACCGTGAGCTTGGTCTTGCCCTTGCCCATGGTGATCGCGTGCCCGACCGTGAAGGTCATGATCGTGTTGCCGTCGGCCGGGCGAGACATGAAGTAGTTCATCGCGGCCGCGCCGCCGCCGCCGCGCTTGTTCACGACCACCATGTCCTGCTTGAGAGTGCGTCGCGAGCGCAGCATCATCATGCGCGAGTTGACGTCGGTGCCGCCGCCCGCCCCCGCATGGGTGATCACTTCGATGGCCGGCTTGTCGTCCGCCTGGGCAACCGCGCCCGCGATGAGCAGCGTGCCGGCGAGGGCCAGAGTGCCCGCCTTGACGAGTCCGATTGAGTATTTCATTCCTTGCCTTGCTCCTGGAGTTGCTCGCCCGGTTCGAGCCCGGGCTCCATTGCCGGCCAAGCCGGCCCCGATTGCAGCGCGCCATGCGCCGTTCCCGATGTCGCGTCGGAAGCGGAGGTAAATCGACCCGCGCCCGCGATGCGCGACCGGCCCGCTCCGCCGACATGGCCGCCGGATCGGGCTCTCGACCGGCGCGTCCGCCGGACCGGGGCACCAAGCGCGATGCCCCGCCAGCGCATCGGGCCGGCGGCGGATTGCCGGAGTCGGTCCTCGCCCTGCAACCCTCCACCGGTCGCGGTGCGCTTGCGGCGGCGCATGGTATACGATTTCGCCCGGCCCATCGGAGAGGTCGCCGGGACCCCTTCGGTTGCGGTCCAGCGGCGGGGGAAAATGATTGCATTCAATACGTTGTCCAGCGTGGAGGGTCGCCTCGGCTTAGCGCGGCCAAGTCGGTCGAGGCCGGATCGGACGGCTCCGGGGCCACGTTCACGCTCGGCAAGGCCGCGAGCGAGCGGCGGAGACGGACCATGACGGCCACCCTTCCCCGCATCGCGGTCATTCCCGGGGACCCGGCGGGCATCGGCCCGGAGCTCGTCGCCCGCCTGCTGTCCGATCGGGAGGCGGTGGACGCGGCCTGCGTGCTCGTCGTCGGGGACCGCCACGTGCTCGAGCTCGGCGAGCGGCAGGCGGGAGCCAGCCTCTCCCTGCGGGAAGTCGGCGCGGACGATCCCGGCGAATGGTGGAAAGGGCCCGGCATCGCGTTCCTGCCCACCGACACCATCACCCCGGACGAAGTCCGCCTCGCCGAGGTGACCGAGGCGGGAGGCCGCTCGAGCCTTCGCACCCTCGACGCGGCGATCGAACTCACCCGCTCGGGAGCGACCGACGGCATCCTGTTCGGACCGTTCAACAAGGCGTCGATGCACCTCGCGGGCCTCGATGCCGAGGACGAGCACCGCTACATCGCCCGGTACCTGGGATTCACCGGCCACCACTCCGAAGTGAACATGCTCGACGAGCTGATGACGACCCGGGTCACCAGCCACATCGCCCTCAAGGACGTCGTTGCGCACATCACCGAGGACGAGGTGGTGAAGGCGATCCGTCTCGCCCACGACACCCTGCGCGCGGCCGGCGTGGCGCATCCGCGGATCGGCGTGGCGGCCGTCAATCCCCACGCGGGGGACGACGGGAACTTCGGCACCGAGGAGATCGACATCCTCCGGCCCGCGATCGAGCGGGCGCGCGCGGGCGGGCTCGACGCCGACGGACCGTGGCCCTCCGACACCGTCTTCCTCCGGGGCCGCGACGGCCGGCTCGATGCGGTCGTCACCATGTACCACGACCAGGGGCAGATCGCGATGAAGCTGATGGGCTTCGACCGCGGCATCACGATCGCGGCGGGCTTGCCGATCCCGGTGGCAACCCCCGCCCACGGCACCGCCTTCGACATTGCCGGGGAGGGCAGGGCCAACCCCGGCGCGATGCGAAAGGCGTTCGACGTCCTGTGCCGGATGGCGGCGAACCACCGGCGCGAGCGCGAGGCGGCGAAGGACCTCTGACCGGGACGCTCCCGGCGAAGCGCGGTGGTCGATGAAGGCGGCGCGCGACGCACCGCCGGGGGCGAGATGGCTCGCTGCACCCGCCCCCCGTTCCCCACGGATCGGGCGACGAACGTCGCGAAGGCGCGAAGCCGGGGCGGCCCCCTGATGCGCTTCGGCGCATGGGCGCGTCGGTACGGTGGAGATGACGTAGAGTACGGGCGATGTCCGACCTCGTACCGGTGGCGGAGCGGCTCCGGCGGCGCACCCGGCGCCTCCGGTTCGCCCCGCCGGTAACCCATGTCTACGCCCCCCTCGACTACGCCTGGGCGCCGCATCGGCTCTATCTCGAACGCTACGGGGCGGGGCCGCGCGAGATCCTCTTCCTCGGCATGAACCCGGGACCGTTCGGGATGGCCCAGAACGGGATCCCCTTCGGCGACACCGCGATGGTCCGGGACTGGCTCGGGATCGAGGCGCCCGTCGAGCGCCCCCGCCGCGAGCACCCCAAGCGGCCGGTGCTCGGCTTCGAGATGACGCGGGGCGAGGTGAGCGGATCGCGCCTCTGGGGCTGGGCGCGGGAGCGGTTCGGGACCCCGGAACGGTTCTTCCGGCGCGCCTTCGTGTGGAACTACTGCCCGCTCTCCTTCATGGAGGCGAGCGGGCGGAACGTCACCCCCGACAAGCTTCCCCGTGCCGAGCGCGAGCCTCTTTTCGCCGCCTGCGACGAGGCGCTCGGCGCGGTCATCGCCCACCTTCGCCCGGCCACCGTGGTCGGAATCGGGGGGTTCGCGGCCCGCCGCGCTGCCCCGCTCGCGGAGGCGGCCGGGGCCGGCTGCGGCGCCGCCCCCCACCCGAGCCCCGCGAGCCCCCTCGCAAACCGCGGATGGCCAGGCATCTTCGAGGACGCCCTCCGCGAACTCGACATCGACCTCGATATCCCCTCCCCTGAGCTGGCGCACCAGACACCGCAGTAGCCGGAGATGGGGTCGGAGCCGGACTTCGGAACCGAAATCCCGCTCCGACCCCACTTCCGCTCGCCGGAGGGTACCGGCGGAGAGCGGCTACGGCGCGTTCCAGGCGGCGAGGGCGGCGTCCGCCGCCTCGCCCGATGGGGCGCGAAAGCCGTGGGCGCGAAGCGCCGTCTCGAGCGCCATGAGACACACGAGGACGTTCTCCTTGCGGCAGGTGTAGCCCATCGTCCCGATCCGCCAGATCCGCCCCGCGAGGGGGCCGAACGAGGTCCCGATCTCGATCCCGAAGTCCTCGAGCATCATCGCCCGCACCGCGTCGCCGGGCACCCCCTCGGGGATCTCGACGCCAGTGACATTGGCCATCTTGTGGACCGGGTCGCCGAAGCGCTCGAGCCCCATCGCTTCGAGTCCCGCGACGAGGGCCCGGCTCGCCCGTGCGTGCCGCTCGAAGCGCGCATCGAGCCCCTCCTCGAGCACGATGCGGGCGCACTCGCGCGCCGCGTAGAGCATCGAGGTCGCCTCGGTGTGGTGGTTGAGGCGGCTCTCGCTCCAGTAATCCATCAGCATCCCGAGATCGAAGTAGTTCGAGCCGATGACGGGACCCGCCGCCGCCTCGAACCCGTCCGGGCGGATCCCCCGCTCGATGTGCCGGCGCGCCCGCACCCGGGCCTCGACCCGTTCGTTGAACGTGATGGGCGCCGATCCCGGCGGCCCCGCGAGGCACTTCTGGAGCCCGGTCGACAGGATGTCGACGCACCAGTCGTCCACCCGCACATCGATGCCCCCCACGGTCGCGGTCGCGTCCACGTAGAGGAGGGTGTCGTGCTCGCGGCAGAGCGCGCCGATCTCGGCCAGCGGCTGCGCCATGGTGGTGGAGGTGTCGCCGTGGACGATCGCGACGAGGGCCGGGCGGTGCTCGCGGATGGCGGCGGCGACCCGGCCCGGCTCGAACACCGTCCCCCACTCCGTCTCGATGGTGTGCACATCCGCCCCGCAGCGCTCCGCGACCTCGCCGAGGAGATGACCGAAGCGCCCGAAGATCGGGACCAGCACCCGGTCCCCGGGGGCGAGCAGGGAGACCATGGCGGCCTCGATCCCGGCCCGGGCGGTCCCGTCCACGAGGAACGTCCAGCGATTGTCGGTGCGAAGGACCTGGCGGTACAGCGCCATCACCTCGTTCATGTACGCGGTGAACGCCGGGTCGAACTGCCCGAGGAGGGGCATGGACATCGCCCGGAGAACCCGGGGGTCGGCGTCCACCGGCCCCGGCCCCATCAGCCGCCGGGGCGGCGGGTTCAGCTCGTCGAAGACGTTGCGCATTTTCTGCTCTCGACTGTCGGGCGGACCACCGGTTCCCGGGCAGGGAGCCGACCGAAGGCAATTCTCTCAGATGCGTGCGCCATCCCTGCGCGGGCGCCGCGAGGAGCGGCCATCGCTCAGCACGGAGCGGGATGGACCCGCGTGCCGGCGTGACCGGAGACCGCCGCCTCGGCCTCGTCGAGGTGGGCGATGACCGCGAGCTTCCCGGTCTGCTCGACGAAGCGCGCGGCGGCCTCCACCTTGGGGCCCATGCTCCCGGCCGCGAAGTGCCCCTCGCGCTGCCAGGCGCGGAGCTCCTCCACCGTGACCTGCCCGAGCGGTCTCTCGTTCGTGGTGCCGAAATGGATGGCGACCTGCGGGACCGCGGTCAGGATGAACAGCGCGTCGAGCCCGAGCACCCTCGCCATCAGGGCGGAGCTCAAGTCCTTGTCGATGACCGCGGCGAGCCCGCGCCGGGTTCCGTCGGGCCGGCGCACGACCGGGATCCCGCCGCCTCCGCCGGCGATGGCCACCGCCCCGCTCTCGAGCACCGCCTGCACGAGGGAGATGTCCGCGATGTGACGGGGATCGGGGGAGGGGACGACCAGCCGCCAACCGCGGCCGGAATCCTCGCGCATCGTCCAGCCGAGGGTCGAGCGCACTTCCGCCGCCTCCGTTTCGTCGTAGAAGTAGCCGATGGGCTTGCTCGGCTCGCGAAACGCGGGGTCCTCCGGATCCACCTCGACCTGGGTGAGCAGGCAGACCACGTGCCGCGGGGACCCTGCCCTTCGCA
>JAJECB010000176.1 GCA_022822245.1 Gammaproteobacteria bacterium | reverse complement strand
CGTAAATCTCCCCAGTTTTCGTCGCGTGGGCGTGGAGATGCCGCTGTGACAAGGCGCACGGACCGAAAGACGCTGAAGGCGTAGTCGACACTACGGTGAAGCGGCTTGAGGGAGTACGCCTTGTCACAGCGAGCAGATCCGCGTCCGCAGCAGAAAGCTGGTGAGATTTCCGGGCTGGTGTCCGCCCGCCGGGGGCGCCGGTTCGAGGTCCGCGATGATGGGGGGGCGATGCGCCTCTGCCAGACCCGGCGCCGCCTCGGCCCGATCGTGGTGGGCGACCGGGTGGCGGTGCGTCCCGCCGGAGCGGCCGAGGGCATCATCGAATCGGTGGACGAACGCCGGTCGGTGCTCGCCCGTCCCGGACCGGCCGGCCGGGATCGACTCATCGCGGCCAACGTCGACCTGCTCCTGGTGGTGACCGCGTTGCGGCCGTCGACCTCCCGGCGCATCGTCGATCGACACCTCGTCGGAAGCGAGCACCTCGACCTCTCCGCCGCCCTCGTCCTGAACAAGATCGATCTGCTCCCCGAGGTCCCGGACGCTCCGGAACTGGACCTCTATCGCCGGGTCGGCTATCGCGTGTTCGAGACGAGCGCTCTCACCGGCGGCGGACTGGATCACCTCTCCGCGGCCTTGCGCGGCCAGGTCTCCGCCCTCGTCGGGCCGTCCGGAGCCGGCAAATCGTCCCTCGTGCGAAGGCTCGTTCCCGGTGCGGACCTCGCGGTCGGCGCGCTCTCGCGCCGCGGTGACCAGGGCCGACACACCACCACCGTGTCGACCTTGCACGCGCTCCCGGACGGAGGGTTCGTAATCGATTCTCCGGGGATGGCGGACTTCGGCGAATGGCCCCTCCCGGTGGAGCGGATCGCCGACGGATTCCCCGAGATTCGGTCCTGGTCGGGACGATGCCGCTTCCGCAACTGCCTTCACCTGCACGAGCCCGACTGCGCGGTCGCCGCCGCGCCCGAGATCGACCCGGAGCGCCTCGCGAGCTACCGGCAGATGGTGGAGGACATGCGGCGCTGAGCGGCGGCAAAGCCGCCGCGCTGGTGCGAACACAGGCTAGAACACGACCTCGCGCCGCCCGGAGAAGGCATGGGCGAGGGTCCCGGGGTCGACGAACTCGAGGTCTCCCCCGAGCGGCACTCCCTGGGCGATCCGGGTCGCGGTGACCGCATGCTCGCGCGCCATCTCGGCGAGAAAGTGGGCGGTCGCCTCCCCCTCGGCGGTCGCGCCGGTCGCGAGAATGAGCTCCGAGACCCCCCCTCCGGCGAGGCGTTGCGCGAGCTGCTCGAGCCCGAGCTCCCGGGGGCCGATTCCGTCGAGCGGCGACAAGCTCCCCATCAGCACGAAGTAGACCCCCTGGTAGCCCGTGCCGGTCTCGATCCGGACCACGTCGGCGGGGTTCTCCACCACGCAGATCCGGGACCGGTCGCGCCGGGGGCTCGCGCAGACCGCGCACGTCTCGTGCTCGGTAAGCGTCCGGCACGCCCGGCATTGTCCTACCCGGTCCATGGCTTCGACGAGGGCCGACGCAAGCCGGCGCCCCGCGTCCCGGTTGCGCTCGAGCAGGTGCCAGGTCATCCGCTGGGCGGTCCTCGGGCCGACCCCCGGCAAGCATCGCAGGGCGTCGATCAGGCCATCGATCAGGTCCCCGTCCGCCATCAGAACGGCAGCTTCATTCCCGGGGGGAGGCTGAGCCCCGCGGTGAGGCCGGACATTCGCTCCCGGCTCAGCTCCTCGACCTTTCGCACCGCGTCGTTGATGGCGGCGGCCACGAGATCCTCGAGCATTTCGCGGTCGCCGCCGACGAAGGCGTCGTCGATGCTCACCCCACGCGCTTCGTACCGGCCGTTCAGGGTGACGGTGACCACCCCGCCCCCGGCGCTGCCGGTCACCTCCTCGGCGGCGAGCGCTTCCTGGGCCCGCTGCAGGTTCTCCTGCATCTGCTGCGCCTGCTTGAGCATCTGTCCGAGTCCACCCTTCATTGCGCCTCCCGTCAGTCCGGCGGTTGTATGGATCGCGTGCTGCCCTCGAATCGAGAGAGGAGATCCTGGTAGTCGGGAACCTCCCGAAGCTCGCGTGACGCACGCTCGACCCGCTCGTCCGACTCGCGGGCATCACGCTCGGCCGGTGATTCCACCTCTCCCTCGCGGGAGGCGATCTCCACCCGGAGCCGAATCGGCCGGCCGAGAAAGTCAACGAGCGCGGCCTCCAGCTTGGCGCGCGTGCCGTCCGTCAGGAGCTGCGCGTGCTCCGGATTCAGGCCGAGCTCGACGGTGGTTCCGGTGTGTCCGCGCACGACGCAGTTCGCGGCGAGCTGCCCGGTCACCCCGTTGAGGGAGAGACGCGCGCAGAGCTCCGCCCATCGGGCGGGGGCGAGGAGCGCCTCGGCCTCTTCGGGGGCCGCGGGCGCCGCGGGCGCCGGCGGCGGGGGCGGCGAGGACGGCGGAGCGGGGTCCAGGGGTTCCGGCGCCGCAGCGACGGCCGGAGGGCGCTCCTCCTCGAGCGGCGGGGGTTCCGGCACCGCGTCCGGCGCGGGCGGATGCGCTTCCGCCGCCGGCCCGGGGCCCGGCGCCCGTGCGGGAGCCGGACGGTACGCCTCCTCCTCCGCCGGCGGGGGTTCCGGCGCCGCGTCCGGCGCGCGTGCAGTGGACGGAGCGGGGGCCGGGGCGGCAGACCGGTCCGGGGCCCGTTCCGCCTCGGAAGCCGGGGCGAACGCGACCATCCGCAGCATCGTCATCTCGAAGCCGGCTCGCGGATGCGGCGCATACGGGAGATCGCGCCTTCCCAGGAGCCCGATCTGGTAGTGAAGCTGAAGCGCTTCCGCCGGGATCCGGCCTGCGAGCGCCCGCAGGGCCTCGACCTCCTCGTCGTCCTCGCGACCCGCGGGCACGACCTTGAGGGCGGCCATCCTTCCCAGGGCCTCGACCACCTCGCCGAGGAGGGCCTCGCAGTCGGCCGCCTCGCCGGCAACCCGGTCGAGCGCCCCGACCATCGCCGCCGCGTCGCCGGACGCCAGCGCCTCGAGGAGCGCGAGCAGCCGATCCCGCTCCACGGTGCCGACGAGGGCGCGCACGTCCTGCGCGACGACTCGCCCCGCCCCGTAGGCGGCGGCCTGATCGAGCAGGCTGAGGGCGTCGCGCATGCTGCCGTCGGCAGCGCGGCCGAGCACGCGCAGCGCAGCCGGATCGGCCTCGATCTCCTCCTCGCCGGTGATCCGGGCGAGCTCCGCCGCGATCTCGTCCACGCTCAGGCGCCGCAGGCCGAACTGGAGGCACCGCGACAGGACGGTGACCGGGAGGCGCTGCGGATCGGTGGTCGCGAGCAGGAACTTGACGTGCGGGGGCGGCTCCTCGAGGGTCTTCAGAAGCGCGTTGAAGCTGTGCCGCGAGAACATGTGCACCTCGTCGATGAGGTACACCTTGAAGCGGGACCGCACCGGGGCGTACTGGACGTTGTCGAGGAGGTCCCGGGTCTCCTCCACCCGGGCGCGCGAGGCCGCGTCCACCTCGAGGAGATCGACGTGGCGCCCTTCGTCGATCTCGCGACACGCCCCGCACTCGCCGCAGGGCCGCGCGGTCGGGCCGCTCTCGCAGTTGAGGCCCTTCGCGAACACCCGGGCGATGGTGGTCTTGCCCACCCCGCGGGTCCCCGAGAAGAGGTAGGCGTGGTGCAGCCGGTCGCGTTCGAAGGCGTTGACGAGGGCCCGCACCACGTGCTCCTGCCCCACGATCGCGTCGAAGCTCCGCGGGCGCCACTTGCGGGCGAGGGCCTGGTAGCTCATCGTGCGAGAGGTGCGGAAGCGCCGGCGCCGTGCCCGCGCAGCCACTCCCGGGCCGAACGGGCGACGCTTCGCGAGACGAACACCTCGAAGGCGTCCGGCTCGCGGCCCCGCCGGATCACGACCTCGAAGTGGGCGAGCATGGTGGCGGCGGCGCCCCCCGGCTCCACCGTGTCGAGGTCCATCGGGCAGCCCCGCGCGAGCCGGCTCCGGGCGTCCGGCCCCTCCACTCGCAGCACGACCCGGGCGTGGGTGAGGTCGGTGCACGCGGCCCGGGCCGCGGCCGCGCCGACCGCCGCCCGGACCTCGTCCGGCGCGCGATCGCTGACCGCGAGCCAGATGTCGGGGCCGATCGAGAGCACCTCGATCGAGCCGTCCCCGCCGATGGCCTCCGCCTCGGCCCGGCTCGCCCCGTCGACCCGGACGATCACTCCCCGCACCCGGACGTCGTCCGGCGGGTCCGCGCCGAAAGGGGAGCGGCGCGGCGGGGGCGGCGTCGGTCCCGGCCCCGCCATCAGTCCGCCGCCTCGTCCGCGAGGTCCCCGTCGAACCAGCCCCCGCGGTGGAACATCCCGGACGGGGCGGCCTTGAGGGCGGCGCGCCGCGTGCACGTCGCCGGCTCGTCGATCGCGCTCCCGTCGAGCACCACCCCGTAGTCCTCGCGGGCGCTCTCGGGCGAGACGAAGCCGTCGAGCACGTCGTCCCGCACCTGCCCGGCGGGCCGCTCGAACGGGGCGCCCCACCCTCCCCCGCCCGGGGTGAGGATGCGCACGAGGTCCCCGGCGACGAGGCGGTTGCCGTCGCTCATGGGCTTGAGCTCGCGCTCGCCCTCCGTCCCCGGGTTGAGCACGATGCGCCCGCTTCGTCCCGCGTGGCCGCCGTTGACCCCGAAGGCGGGGAACCGGCAGTTGTCCATGCGAAGGGCGATCTCGGCCTCCTCGGCGAGGATCCGCACGTCGCGCACCGTGCCGCATCCCCCCCGCCACCGTCCCGGCCCCCCGGAATCGGCGTGGATGCGGAACGCCTCGATCCGCACCCCGAACTCGAGCTCGGCGAATTCCACCGGATAGTTCTCCTGCGCAACGTAGTAAAGGGCGTCCGTCCCGTCCGCGAACGGCCGCGCCCCGTACCCGACCGAGAGCCCCTCGATGCAGAGCGTCGCCTGCCCGGTGACGGGCTCGCGGCTTCGCAGGTAGTAGAGCACGTAGACCCCGGACGCGGCCGAGGCCTGCCCCCCCGTCGCCTGCGCGAGCACCCCGAGCAGGGCGGAGTTCACCCGGAACATCGTGTGGGAGCGAAGGCCGAGGGGGGCCGGAAAGCGGGGCGCGACCACGCTCCCGGGGCGGGTCACCACCTCCTCGACGGCCCGCTCGAACCCCGCGTTCATGCCGACCCCGGGCTCGTGCATCGTGAGGTACAGCCCCGCCATGTACTTGGGAACGCTGTCGTCCATCAGGAAGTTGATGGGGCCCTTCGCCTCGTCGGAGCTCCCACGAAAGTCGAAGGTCACCCGGCCGCCGCGCTTGCTGAGGCGCACGTGGACCGAGTAGGGGTCGTCGGTGACGGAGTCGGAATCGACGAAGTCCCGGAACCCGTACTCCCCGTCCGCGACGCGCGTCTCGAGGGCCCGGCGCAGGGCCTGCTCGGAGCGCGCGAGCAGGTGGTCGAAGGTGGCGAGCACGGCCGGCGCTCCAAAGCGGCGGGCGACCTCCTCGAGCCGCTGCTTGCCGAGCGCGCATCCCGCCATGATCGCCTTGAGGTCGCCCCGCATCATGTCCGGGAAGCGCGAGTTGCGGACGAAGATGCGGAACACCTCCTCGTTGAGGACCCCTTCGCGTACGACCCGCACCGGCGGGACCATGATCCCTTCCTGGAAGGTGCTGGTGGCGTGGGGGGAGACGCTGCCGGGGACCGCGCCCCCGATGTCCCAGAGGTGCCCCCAGGTCTCGGTGAACCCGATGAGCTCTCCCTCGTGGAAGACCGGCATGACGAACGCCATGTCGGGCAGGTGCGAGACCGCCCCGTACGCCGCGTAGCAATCGTTGTACCAGTAGAGGTCGCCGTCGCGCATGGTCTGGCGCGGGTAGTGCTCGAGGACCGCGTCCACGAGGTTGCCGGCGAGGGTGAGGCTGGTGCTGACGACGAGGCGCCCCTCGCGGTCCAGGAACGCGGTGAAGTAGTCCTTCTTCTCGCGGATGAAGGGCGACATCGCGGTGCGCTCGATGAGCGCCTCCATCTCCGCCCGGGTCGCCTGCAGGATCCCGGTGACGAGCTCGAGGGTGATGCGGTCGGGGACCCCGGCGACGGCCGGTGGAGAGGGAGCCGCGGCGCCGGGCGAGGGCTCGGACGCGGCCGGGACCGGCGAGGAGGCGGGCGCGGCCACCGTCACGCCTCCGTCACGATGAGATTGCCGTACGTGTCGACCTCGGCGCTTCGCCCCGGGCCGACGAGGGTCGTCGAGTCGAGCTGGTCGACGATCGCGGGGCCGGAGACGACGTGTCCGGCGAGGAGGTCGTCGCGCCGGTGGGTGGCGACGGGCGCGATCCCCCGGCCGTCGAGGTCGGCGGGGCGCCGGCCCGAGGGCGGCGCCGGGGTCCCCGGCGCGACGGACGGGAGCCGGGGCAGATCGAGGCGCTCCATGCGCCCGGTGGCGGCGACCCGGAAGTTGACCATCTCCACCGCCGCCTCGCGATCGGAGAAGGTGTAGAGGCGCTCGTGGAGGGCGTGGAAGCGCTCCACGAGCTCCTCGACGCACGCGCCGTCCACCGGGCCGTCCGGGAACTCCACGGTGATCTCCACCCCCTGCTGCGCGTAGCGAAGGTCCGCGCCCCGGCGAAGCTGCCGGCGGGACTCCGCCACCTGTTCCGCGGCGAGCCGGGCCGTCGCTTCCTCTTCGAGTGCTTGCATCGTGCGGGCCATGTCGGCGACGTCGTGGTCGGGGGGGCGCTGCACCCTGGTGCGGGCGAAATCGTACCGCAAGTCCGTCGCGAGCAGGCCGAGGGCGCAGAGGATCCCCGGATGGCGGGGCACGAGCAGGCGCGGCGCGCCAAGCTCGCGCGCGAGGTCGCCGCCGTGGACCGGCCCGGCCCCACCGAACGCGCACAGGGTGAACGCCCGGGGGTCGAGCCCCCGCTCCACCGACACCACCCGAAGGGCCCCCGCCATGTTGTTGTTGACGATGGCGAGGACCCCGCGGGCGGCCTCCTCCACCCCGAGCCCGAGGGGCTTCGCCACCCGCTCGCGGAGCGCGGCCTCGGCGTGCGCCGGGTCGAGGGGGATCTCGCCGCCGAGGAGGTGCGGCGGGATCCGGCCGAGGACCAGGTTGGCGTCGGTCACCGTGGGCTCCTCCCCGCCCCGGCCGTAGCAGGCCGGGCCGGGGTCCGCGCCCGCGCTGCGCGGCCCGACGACGAGGCTCCCGTCCGCCGTCACCGAGGCGATGCTCCCACCCCCCGCGCCGATGGTGTGGATGTCCACCATCGGGATCGGGAGGGGGAACGGGCCGACCTCCCCGTCCTTGGTGACGGTGGGGGCGGCGTCGCGCACGAGGGAGACGTCGGCGCTCGTCCCGCCCATGTCGATGGCGATGAGGTCGCGGCACCCGGCCGCCGCCCCGATGAACGCCGCTCCCCGCACCCCCGCGGCGGGGCCGGAGAGCGCCATGTGGACGGGCTCGCGGATCGCTTCGCGGGGGGAGAACATCCCGCCGTTCGACTTCATCACGAAGAACGGAGCCTCGACCCCGCGCTCCGCGAGCCC
>JAJECB010000362.1 GCA_022822245.1 Gammaproteobacteria bacterium | reverse complement strand
CCGGGCAATCCATCCTTGGATTGCCCGCTCGCCGGGACGAAGCGCCACCGGCGCTTCGTCTGTCTCCGGCTCGCCCTTCAGCGCCTTTCGGTCCGTGCGCCTTGTCACAGCGGCATCTCCGCGCCCTCGCGACGAAAGTCGGTGAGACATGCGCGCTAGCGCTCCATCATCCGCGGCAGCAGCTCGATGAGGTTGCACGGGCGAAAACGATGGTCGAGCTGCTCGCGCAGCAGCCGGTCCCAGGCCGTCCGGCACGCTCCCGACGACCCCGGGAGGCAGAACACGAGGGTGCCGTTGGCCACCCCCCCGAGGGCGCGCGAGTTGACCGTCGAGGTGCCGATCTCCTCGTACGAGAGCGATCGGAACAGCTCTCCGAACCCGTCGATCTCCTTGTCGAGCAGGGGACGGATCGCCTCCGGGGTGCCGTCACGGCCGGTGAGGCCGGTGCCCCCGGTCGCGACCACCGCGCGCACCCCCGGGTCCGCGATCCAGCGCGAGACGCAGGCTCGGATCCGATACACGTCGTCGGGTACGATCATCTTCTCCGCGAGCCGATGGCCGTCCGCCTCCAGGCGCGAGACGAGGAGCCGGCCGGACGTGTCGGTCTCTTCCGTGCGGGTATCGGAGACGGTGAGCACCGCGATGTCGATGGGAATGAAGGTACGGGCTTCCGGCATCCGCCTCGTCCGGAACGCGAGCACGCCAAGGTTAGCACGAGGAAGGAAACACCGAATGATGCTAAGGTCATGCACCGCCCCGACGACGGGATGGACGGAGCTCTGATCCGGAGAATTCGCATCGGCTGGCCAGCCGCCCTCGCGTGCGCGCTCGCCCTCCTCGCGTCTCACGCGTCGCGCGCGGGGGAATGGGCGCTCTGCGCCCCGTCCACGCTCCCGCCGCCGCCATCCGCCGATCTCGAGGCCTCCACGCTCGCGGGCAACTCCGCCACTCTTCGCGATGATGGCGTGTCGGTGGTCGAGGGCGACGTGGTATTGCACACCCCCGAGCGTACCATCGCCTCCGATCGGATGGAGTACGACGCGGAGGCCGGGCGCGCGGTGGCGCGCGGGCGGGTCGCGATCCGGGAACGGGACGTGTTCCTCGAAGGCAGCCGCCTCGAGGCGGACTTCAAGACCGGTGAGTTGGTGCTCGAGGACGCGAGGTTCAACCACCCGGACTCGCACGGTCGGGGGGACGCGAAGCGGATTGAGAACGATTCCCGGCGCACGGTCATCACCGGCGGCTCGTTCACCACCTGCGACCCCGGATCGAACGCGTGGCGGCTGGACGCGGAATCGCTCGAGCTCGATCACGAGTCCGGCACCGGCACGGCGCGGAATGCGCAGCTCAGCTTCTTCGGCTTTCCCCTCCTGTACACGCCGTGGATCACGTTCCCCCTCGGCAGCGACCGCAAGTCGGGATTTCTCATCCCCACCTTCGAGTCGTCGGACAACACCGGTTCGAGCATCACCCTCCCGTACTACCTCAACCTTGCGCCGAACTACGACGCCACCCTCCGTCCGCGGCTCACAAGCCGGCGAGGCGAGGTGCTTGGCGGTCAGTTCCGTTTTCTCAGCGAGGGCGGCGCCGGAACGATCGAGGCGGAAGCCGTTCCCGACGACCCGATCACCGGCGACTCGCGATCGCTCGTTTCGTTCCAACACCGATACCGGTCAACCCCGGGACTCGAGACCCGAGTGCAGTACGCCCGTGCATCAGACACCGATTACCTGCGGGATCTGGACACCGGGACCGGGGTCGCCAACACGGACTTCCTCCGCCAGTTTGCCGAGGTCGCGTACGAGGTTCCGGGCCTGCGCTTCGAGCTCGGAGTCGAGAACTACCAGGTTCTCAAGAACACCCCGGCCCACCTCGATCCCTACCGGATCTCCCCGCGGGTAGCCCTCGAATCGCGCCTTCCCGAACGCAACTGGAACCCCAACATCGACTTTCATGGCGAAGCGGCCCGCTTCGACCATCACACCGACATGGTCGCGACCGGCACGCGGTTCGATCTGCGCCCGTCGGTGTACGTTCCCGTCCGCTCCTCGTTCGGGTACCTGATCCCGCGGGCGACCCTGCACTTTACCGGATACGACTTCGACGAGGTCGCGGGAGAGGTCCCGGATTCCCTGTCCCGCACCGTGCCTTCCTTCAGCGTCGACGGGGGTCTTTACTTCGATCACGATGTCACGGTCGGGGAGCGGCGCTTCACCCAGACCCTCGAGCCGCGCCTGTTTTACCTCCGGGTGCCGTACCGCGACCAGGACCGATTGCCGCTCTTCGACGCCGGGAGCTTCAGCTTCGGCTACGACCACATGTTCCGCGAGAACCGTTTCAGCGGCACAGACCGGATCGGGGACGCGGACCGGGTGACCCTCGCCCTCGACAGCCGCCTGCTCGACGGCGGCCGCGAGATCTTCGCGGCCCGGTTCGGAACGGTGCACCACTTCCGTGACCGCCGGGTGCGCCTCTGCACGACCGCGGATCCCGCCCCGCACCTACTGACACGATGCGGGAATGGCGGCAGCCCGGAAACGCTCGATCCGTCGCGTTCCATCTGGATCGCGGCGCTCCGCGCCCACCCCCACGACGCGTTCACGGTCGGCGGCACGGTCGAGCACGATGGCAGCGAATCGCGCTACCGCGCCGTCTCGCTCGACTTCCGCTACCACCCGTCCCCCGAGCGGATCGTCAACGTCGGCTACCGACGGTTCCCCCGGGAGACGGTCTCCTCGGGCGAGGTTCAGGAGTGGGTCCGCGACGCGACGGAGTCCGTGACCCTTTCCGCGCATCACGACCTCGGACCGAACGTCCGAGTGCTCGGGAGCGCGAGCTACGCTCTCGCGGAGGACAAGACGACGGAGTTCTACACCGGGCTCGAGTTCGACACGTGCTGCTGGAGCGCGCGCGTGGTCGGGCAACGCTACCTTGCCGCCGGCAGCACCGACCACGAGAGCTCGGTCGTGATCCAGCTCGAGCTCAAGGGCCTGACCGGGATCGGCGGAGGGGTCGACCGTTCCCGGATCCGGCCGGTACCCGGCTACCGGAACCCGTTTTGACCGGCCCCCGCGGATCCCCTCGCGCGGCTCGCCCGCGCGGCCTCCCCGCGGCCGCGGCCGCGGCCGCCGCGGTCTTCCTCTT
>JAJECB010000114.1 GCA_022822245.1 Gammaproteobacteria bacterium | reverse complement strand
TCGGGGCCGACGGCGACCATGGTTTCGCTCCCGCGGTAACGCAGGGCCGACAGGGGGTTCGTCATGGAAGATCTCCTTGGGATGTCCACGGACATTCGCGCGAGCGCGTGTCTTCGCTCGCTTGTGCGCGGGGAAAGTGCGGGCGGTGAGGCGAAGGCTCCCGAGGCGTATCGAGCCGTGGCGAGCCGCAACGAGTCGCCTCGTGGCTCGGGGTTCGGGGATGGACGGCAGGGGTGAGAAGCCGGAACCGGGTTCCGGTATCGAGGTGTGTGACGCGCAGGGATTGGGTCAGATGGTGCGGCTGATGTCCTTGCGGGTATCCGGCGTGTCGGTCGATACCTCGTACAGATGGAGTTGACCCTCTCCCGGATATCGGGCACGCAGCGTGCGAGCGAAATGTCGGGCGGTGTGCTCGATCCGGAAGTGCACGACGATCGGGAGCTTCGGTTCGCGGTGAGTGAGCGAGACGGTGTAGGTGCACGCGGGCGCGGTCGGCGGGGCCTCGAGCGTGAACGGGTCGGGGCGCGGCTGGGGAATGACGACGGTGCGGGTGTCGTCGGCCTCGGCGGGGATCAGTCCGGCCGCCCACAGGAAGTCGAGGTGTCCGATTTCCCGGAGCTCGGGGTAGACCGAGAGCGCGAGCTCGTAGGCTTCGCCGCGGGCGCGGGTCTCGTGGATGAGCCACGCGCCATGTCGGCGGTGATCGTTCGGCATCTGCTGGATTGCGGCGGGGAGGGTGGCGTGGGCGAAGTCGACGTAGCTCTCGTGGCACCGGGTGATCGGATCGTAGCGGCGCACCACCGCGAGCGAGCCGCGCTTCGGGATGTGAAGCTGGCTGAGTGCAACGAGGACTTGATACGCGCAGTCGCGCCCGGCGCTCACGGTGCGGAAGACGTGGGCGCGGGCGGCCGGAACGAGGCGGATGACATGGTCTGGACGCACGAGTGCTTCTCCTTGAGAAAAGGGGCGGATCGACGGAAACGGGAGAGTGAAGCGGCGGGCGTTACGGCGCTCGGGTGAGCTCGCGGAGCCTGGATGCGGTGTCTTCGAGGTTCTCGATGATGCCGATCAGGCGGACGGTGTCAGGGGTCGAGAATGCGGGCCACTTCCTCGGCGGTGATGCGAAGCCCGGTCCCGCGGTCCGCAGCCTTCTCGAGACGCGCGCGCAGGGCGGCGCCGGTGCGGGCGTTGGCCCGCAGTGTCTTGTCGCGCCGGGACCCTTTGGTGCGGCACTCGGCGCAGCGCACGTGGTCGGGTGAGGGGTTGGGGCAGTCGATGCACTCGCCGCGCGCGCGCTTCTCGGCCCGGCGCCGTGCGTCCGCGGAGAGGAGTTTGCCCTGATCGGGTTCGTCGGGCGTGCGGTCGTTGGGCAACGCTACGGCGGGTGCGGCCGGCGCCGGAGCCTGGGTCGCCGGAGGAGCGATTGCGGGTGGCTCCGGTGGCTCGATACCGGAACCCGGTTCCGGTTGCATCTCCGCTTTCGGCGTGACGAGGGATTCGCGAAAGGCGCGGAGACCGCCGGCCGCCTCGATGTCGTCGACGGTGGCGCCGGCGCGGGCGATGGTGATCATGTACCGCGCGGTGCGGTCCTCGATCATGGAGCGTTCGAGCCACTCCTTCCATTGGCCGCGCTTGGTGCAGGTCGGGCGGTTCGCGAGGACGATCTGTGCGGTCTCGAGATACGCTTCGATGGCTTCACGGCTGGACCGCTTGTAGCGCTGATAGCCGGCGCCGGCCGTTTCGGCTTGGTCGCATTGCCAGTTCGAGAGGGTGGTCATGGGGTAAGCTCGCAAAGGCTCGTGGGACTGAAAAGGGGGTTCCTTGTCTTGCTTGCGGGCCGGGTCAGTGCAGCGCAGGTGTTCTGGTCGCGCTCCTGATGCTCTCGATCGCGATGTCAAGGGCTTCGACCGCGGTGAATCCGTGGCGGGCGTTCCATGCGTAGGTGGCGGCGCTGGCGGTGCTCTTGTCGGGAAGGTGCCAGGGGGTCGGAAAGTAGCCGTTGAGGCCGGGCTTGATCAGGATGATGCGTTGTGCCGGAGGGGGCAGCTCGTCGGAGGGGATGGCGATCAGGACGCCCGGATTGCTCCGCCGATCGATGAGCTCCCCGTGACAGTCGCGGATTTCCACCGCGGCGAGCGCCGGCGGCGTGGTGAGCACCGCGGGCTCGATTGCAGGTCGTGTCGATTGTCTCGCCATGAACTGCCCTCCTGTGCTGGTCAGTGCGCCTGGTGCGTGCGTGGTCGAAGTCTACCCGCCGGTGCTCGGTGTCCTAACCACACCTGGAATCGCCGCGATATGAGAAAACGGAACCGGGTTCCGCGAACGAGCTCCGTTGATTCCCCTTGGAGAGCGGCGGCGCGGTGAGAAGGCCCGGCGTCTGATCGGTCTTCATGAGTCGCCGACCTTTGCTGGCCGAGCCCGGTCGATGGGCCTGAGGTGGTCCTCTCGGAACTTGCCCCGGCTGTATACTGTCGAAACGTACAGCGGTGCCAGGAGAAAGGCCATGTCCGCGAATCGTCTGTTTGATCGAGCAACGCTGATCCCGTGGGCGCTGGGAGCCTGCGTACTGGTGCTCAGCACGCTCGCGACGGCGGCAGACAAAGTGGTGCTGATGTCTCCGAAGGAGACCCCTACGTACTACTCGGTCAAGGACCTGATAACTCAGGGCTCCGACTTCGCTGGAACGGAAGGGGCGATGAATGTGCTGGTTCATTACCCGGAGACCTGGGATCAGGGCTCGGAGACTTGGGATCAGAATTTCGCCCACATCATGGAGCGTTTCGCCGCGGCCGCCGATAAGCTGGGATTTTTGGAACCCCAATGGTACGTGGTACCCACCGTTGTGCCGGCCGGGGAACCGACCGGGAAAGGATTGACGTATGGGGTATGGGGTCAATGGGGGACGGCACCGAAGAAGGATGTCGCGAGTTATCTGGCGATGCCGTATGAGGGCTTCAGTGCGTACAAGGAGATCGCGCCGAAGATAGAGCCGTTCGTCGCTTTCGCCCTGAGCGAATCGGACTTCGTGCCGGGCAAGCGTTTCCGGCTGACCAACACGCCCATCACCATTTCCGATGACATGAAAACGCTCAGTCTGAAGGGAACGACTATCGAGCTTGAGTTGGAGAGGATTCGCGAAGAGGCGTTACGGAATCAATGGACGAAGTTCTCGACATTGGTGTCCGGCACGGCCGAAGCCGAGTTTCAGGCGCAGCTACAGGGTCAAGCGAACGCGGTTCAAGGGCCTCGGCTTGGCAAGGTGGCTGAAGAGTGTATCCAGCAGTACGAGTCGTGGAGCAACTGCTACAACAAGGTGCCGGGGTTCAACCAAGGATCGCCCGGTTGGATCAAGGAAGGATTCGAAGGATTCCACGCCGGGATATACCGCGACAGTGGCGAAATTGGCAGCATCTGGCTCCCATCGCCGGCAGAATCGTTGATTTACCGTCAGGGGCTCCGAGCCAAGTAGGCGAGCCATGTGGGCGCCCCCGATACCGAGGTGGACGAATGCCGCGATGGTCATGGGTACCGTCGTGGGTGCGATCTCTCTCGGAACGCTCAGCGGCTGGTTGACGGGACAGAGCGATCCGCACGAAACAGTGGTTGCCGCGACAATCCCCGCGATTCTCTCCTTGGGCGGAGGTGCGTTCGCGCTGGTCTACACCCGCAACCGTAACGTCCTTGGTGCGATTCATGCGGTTGCCTTCATCGTGACGTTTTGCGTGTGCTTCAAGGGGGCAGTCTCGTACTCGAAAGAGACGCGACGTGCCGACGCCGATCTGGAGGCGGTGAACTTGCTGGACGCGCATCTGCGCCATCTGGAAGCGTGTTCGAAGGCAGAGCATTTCGTCAACGGGGCGAGAATCGCCTTGCAGCTCGACGCGCTGCCGACCGAGTACTTCTGCAGACGTGCACCGTAGCGAGGAACCGCTGAAGGCGGTGCTCGGTACGATGTCCGAGTCGAACTTCCGTCGCCCCGACTCTCACCGTCTCGACCTTCGCCTTCTTGAGGTGAGGCCGAGAGCGCTGGAATGGAAGCGCCGATAGCGGAACCGGGTTCCGGTTTCCAAGGGCGGGTCGTGCGTGGTCGAGGTCTAACCGGCCGGCCTCGGTGTCCTAACCACACGTGGAATCGCCGCCGTGCAATTTTGCCGTCGCGACCGTTGCGGTCATTGCGTCCAGCTCGAGCTGGAGCGTGTCGGCCCGATCGAACGCTCCCCGCGACTCCCAAGGCCATGGAGTCCGGACCGCAAAGTCCCGTATTCGTCCGATACGCTCCGCCAGAAGACGGCGGCGGCGATACCAGCCGACGGGGCGAGTCACAGTCCCGGCTCCCGTGACCCACCGATGATCGGGGTATTTCCGACCGGGGCGTCCTGTTCTACCCACACTTGGAATCGCCACAGTTGAGGCAGGTCAGGCAACCCTCGCTCATGACGACAGCGTGCTCGAAGCACTTGGGGCAATGCTGACCCTTCCCCGAAAAGGCGCTCTGCCCTGACGCGTGCTGCCGGCGCTTCGCGTCGATGAGCTCCTGTTGGTGCTGGGCGGGCCTCGTGGGAGCGACGAGTCCGATCAGGATGAGGTGCTCTTCGATGATGTGACCGAGCTCGCTGACCACCGAGTTCATGTGCTTCCCACCGGAATTCGGCTTGAAGTAGCCGCCGCTCGGGGAGTAGACGCTCTTGAGCTCCTCGATGAGAAACTCGATCGCTCCGCCCTTGCGGAACACAGCCGAGATGACGCGGGTCAGCGCCACCATCCACTCGAGGTGCTGGAGGTTCTTCGTGTTGATGAAGATCTCGTAGGGGCGCCTGATCTCGTGCGTGGTGCCCGCGTTCAGAGTGATGTCGTTGATCGTGACGTAGAGGGCGTGGTCGAGCACGGGCGGCGTCATCTTGTAGGTGGCGCCGAACATGATCTCCTGCCTCTCGATGGCCTCGTGCATCTGCTCGAGCTGTTGCGGATCGACGCGCGGGGAAGCCTTCTCGGCCCGTGCCCCGGCCTGCTCCGTCTCTGCTTCGGTCGGGGGCGGCAGGAAGGTGGCTTGCGTCTCGCCGTCGGAGCCGGCACCAGGCTCGTTGTCGTTGTCGAGGATGCCGTAGTCGACGATTCTGGAATTGAGCTTCAGGACCATTACGTGACCCTCCATGAAGGTGTGCAACGGTGGTGCGCCCTTCCCTTCCTGTCGTGCTCCGGCGGTAGCGAAGCTACGGTATCATGCGGTGCGCACCGCGTTGGGGAATACGGTGAACCGGCGTCAGGATGCGAAGCGGGTTGCTCGCGGGTGTCGGTCGTCGGGTGCTGACGGAGGACATGCCATGTCGGCAATCCAGCATCATGGGATCGGGATGAGCCTTGCGATCTGTCCGGCCCTCGGCGACGAGGAGGCGCTGCGTCCGGGCGGTGTCGTGCAGGTGTGGCGCCGGGAGCGCGACGGATACGAGACCTATCTCGGAGAGGGCTGGCTGGCCGGCTGGCTGCAGAGGCTTCGGGTCTACGAGCAGCGCGGCGAGGGCTACAGTGCGCCCTATTTCGTGATCGGCAACACGCAACCCAAGGCAACCCGCAATCGCGATGTCCGGTTGCCGGTGGTCGAGCTCGTATGGCCGGAGCCGACGGTGCGCCCGCCCGAGACACCGATCTATCCGAAGTGTCCGGACTGTGGTGGGGATCTCGCGCTCGAGCCGGGCACGGCAAACGGAGCGGTAATGCAGTGCGCAGGGTTTGCGCAGCACTGCGATATGTGTGACGGGCTCGGCGTATACGAGGAATGGGGCAGTACGTGTCCGGCCTGTGGCGGGGAGGGCTGGGCACCGCGCGAGGGTTGCGGGTCGCTGTTCGTCGATACCCGGGAGTCGTCGGCCGAGCCTGTTCCGGTGCTCTAGCAGCGCCCTCCCCTCGTCTTTTCCGCCGATCACGAGTGCTCTGCGCGAACGTGAGCGTGCCATGACGATCTGGCCGACACCGGAACCCGGTTCCGCTAACCGCCCGGGTGCGTGGCCAGGCGTGAGTGTCCCGGGACGGCGATTGGAGACACGCAATTGCCGACACGACTGGATTGAGCACAGGCTGTGATCGCTGGACAAGCCACGGCCATGCCGCGCATGCGGGCATCCCGTCGCCCGCTCTGCGGAGACATGTCCCAGGTGCGGGACAACCCAGCCATAGCCCCTCAAGGGGGCCGAGATCGTCTGGCACCTCTCGATACCCGCGGTCCTGGTCGTGGTGCTGTCGGTCGCGGCGACATTTGCCCGTTTCAGTGCCAAGCGGTGAAGTGGCAGTCCCCGTAAGGCTTCGGGACTCGTACAGGCGATAGCGCCGGCGCCACACCGCCGATAGCGGAACCGGGTTCCGGTTTCCGTGGGTGTTGTTCCCGGCATCTGGGTCCTCCCTACGTGGCTCCTGTGACAGGGCTTGCGCCGACTACCGCTCTACCCCGGATGACCGCGGCGCCAGGTGGTAGGCCACGATCCCGTGAATGGATGCGCGAAGATCGGCTTCGCCGGCGTGCACGAGTCGGCACAGAGCTCGGAAGAAACCGCCGGGGTTGTGGACCCTGCGCTCCTCGGGCCAGCTCTCGGCGCTGCGCGCCGCGGTAATGACCAGGACGATGGCGGATCGCGTGGCCCCGACGAGCCGTTGGGCTTCGTCCCAGGCATGTCGGGAGATCTCCAGTTTCGGCCGGTAGAGACGACACGCGGTAATCAGGTCCTCAAGCTCAATGGTGCCCGCAATGCGCTTCTCGAATGGGAGCAATCGGGCGAGTGGCGGGGGAAGCGCCTCGACGAGCTGTGCAGCAGTGGCCGAGACCGACCCTGACCACAGGTTGTGGTCGTGGCCCGGAGGGCTACAACTGTTAGGTGGTACAGTATTGGTTGTATGTGTAGACAGTGCCGGCACGGAATTGCCGCCTTGGCGGAACGAATTGTTGTCAGAAGACAACGGTTTCAGCGACTTATCCACAGACTCCTCCACGCGCGCCGTCGCGGCCTCGATGAGCTGTTCGCAGAGCCCGAGCAGCGCCCGCAGGCGTTCGACCAGGGCCTCGAGAACGGCACGGGCGAGCCGGTCGAGCCGACCCGGATCGATGGCGTCGAGATCGCCCTCGATGGCCTGGGCGCGCTCGCCGAGCGCCCCGCGGCTCCCGGGGTCGAGCAACGCACCGCGGACCTGGCGCCTGAGCGCGCTTGCGCGGTGGCGGAGACGGTCGAGAGCGTTGCGCTCGGCGCGCACCTCGGCCGCGCGGGCCTTCGCTTCGTCAGCCAGCAGGATGCAGGGCGCGAGGTCGATGCCGTAGACGTCGTCGGGCGTGTCGCGGTCGCCCGGCTTTCGGTAGCGGTGGTAGTTCGGTGAGTCGTTGAACGAGACGGCGCCGAGCTCCATCAGCCGGTTGACCTGGGCGCGGAATGCGCGCGGGGTGAGGCCTCGCTCGTCGGCGAGGTCCTTCACGGGCCTCCAGTTCAAGGGTCGGCCGCAGCGCCAGTCGGCGTCGGGAACGGGCTCCATGAGGAGCTCGAGCGTGCGCACCAGCGCATCGGTCCATCCGTCCCGGCCCCGGAGCTCCTTGAGCGAGCGGAGCAGGCCGTAGGGGCTTTGGCCCTGGGGGAGTCCGCCACGCTCGCGGGCTTCGTCCGCACGCCGGCGGGCGCGGACGTGAGCGTCGGTCAGCGGGCGGGTGCCGAGCGGGTTGGTCGATCGTGAGCCCGCGGTTCGGGTCGTGGTCGAGTCCATCGTTCATCTCCTGGTCAAGGGGTTGACCCGGCCGGGAGACACCGTGGTGGACCTAGTTGACAGGCGTAGGGGTACCCGTTAGCATTTCCGGTGCGATTCAGAAATGCCTTGCCTGCCGACCGGTTCGATCGTCCGTCACGTGTCTCTCGGTCGGATTGGTCTGAAGGACTTCAGAAAACCCGCTGCTCGAACAGCGGGTTTTCTTTGTCCGCTCTGTGCTACTTCGCTATATCCAGTCTCCTGGCGGCGTGCGCCGCATCGTGGTGGCCCGGCGCCGCGGCGGTTGGCGGCGCAACGCGTGCGCAGGCCTGCCGTCCGGCGGTCCGGGACGGGTGCGCCTGTGCGATCATGGGCGCATGAACTCTCCGTTCGATTCCTTGAGCGCGGCGGAAGACCTCGAAGCCGCGGGCTTCGAGCGCGACCAGGCGAAAGCGCTCGCAAGGTCCATGCGTGATGCCGTGAACGCGGGGCAGGACAGCCTTGCGACGAAGCAGGACGTGCTCAAGATCGCGATCAGCATCGTGATCGCGAACGCGACACTGACGTTCGGAATCGTCAAGTTCCTCGCGTAAGTCGCCCGAGGCGCAGTGGCCCCGACACGCGCGGAAGGCGAATCGACTCTCTTCCTCTTCTCGATCCACGGCCGTCTCCTGGGCGGAGCTGTGCGTTGCGGCCGGGCCGGGGGAGGGCAAGGTGCGGGGGTTGACAGGCGCAGGGGTGCTCACTAGCATCGCGGTCGACTCCTTGCGATGCCTGTCAACGCTTCGCCCGCCCCGTCCCAAGGCCGGCGTATCCAAGGACCCCGAGAAACCGCCGCGCCAACGGCGGTTTTTCTTTGTCCGGGCTTATGTCTTGCGATGGTAGCGCGACATGCGCTTTCTCCTTGCGGCGCTAAATCCGTCGGTGTATGTTCCCGAGGGCGTAGGCCGAGTGCAACATACGAAACGCGACGCAGCATACCTGACGCTGGAGCACACTGACTCGGTAGCAGTGGCCTCGTGACCCGATTCCCGGTGGGAGAGCGGTGATGGAATCGAGCAGTGTCGGTGCGGGGATGGACAGCGCGTCGAAGCCGGCCCGTGAGGTCGCAAGCACCCGTTTCTACGGGCGACTTTCTACCCCCCCCCCCCCGAGAAGGCTCGTCGGCGTCGTCGTGAACGGGCGCCGGGAGGCCCTCACGGCGTGGCGCGCGCGCGCCACGGCGGGGCGCGTGTCGGCGGTACCCTTGCGGGGGTCGGGGCCGGC
>JAJECB010000132.1 GCA_022822245.1 Gammaproteobacteria bacterium | reverse complement strand
CTCACCATCACGCCGGTGGACGATGAGGTGGCGGAGGGTGACGAGACCATCGTGGTAACCGGCACGGCGGGCAATGTCGCATCCGCCGTCCGGATCGTCTTGGCCGACCCTCTGACGACCGAGCTCCAGACGACCGGCGATAACTCGCCGCCCGCCTTCTCGGGAACCGGCCCCCTCGCCCGCTCCGTTTACGAGAACAGTCCGGCCGACACGGCGGTGGGCGACGCGGTGGCCGCCACCGACCTCCTGAGCGCGCTCCTCGTGATCGCCGGCGGGTTCTTCCTCATCGTGGGAGGGCTCGGACTCGTTCGTCTTCCCGATCTCTTCACCCGGCTTCACGCCGCCGGGGTCGGCGACACCCTGGGGGTGGGCCTCTTCGTGCTCGGCTTCATGTTCCTCGTGGACTTCGGAGGCGTGACGGTCAAGCTCGCTCTCGTGTTGCTGTTCATCCTTCTCACGAGCCCGGTCGCGACCCACGCGCTCGCCAAGGCGGCGCTGCACGGGGGCCTGCGACCCATCGCGGCGGAGGTCCCCCCGCCCGGTTCCCCCTCAGAGGTGGACCCGCCGTGGAATACCTGATCAACATCGTCCTCCTCGCCCTCCTCGCGGCCACCGCGGTGGCCATCGTGCGCCTTCGCAACCTCTTCGCGGCGGTGATGCTGGCCGGCATCTACAGCCTGCTCACGGCCGCCGTCTTCGTGATTCTCGACGCGGTCGATGTCGCCTTTACCTAGGCGGCGGTGGGGGCGGGCATCGCCACCATCCTCATGCTCGCGGCCCTCGCCCTCACCGGCCGCGAGCAGACCGCGGCGACCGGTCCGAGCGCCGTCGGCCTCGCGGTCGTCCTCGCCACCGGCGCGGCCCTCGTGTGGGGCACGATCGACATGCCGCCCTTCGGCGATCCCCTTGCCCCGGCCCACGTCCACGTCGCCCCGCGCTACCTGGAGGGAACGATCACCGAGATCGGGATCCCCAACGCGGTCACCTCCGTGCTCGCGAGCTACCGCGGCTACGACACCCTCGGCGAGGTGTTCGTCATCTTCACCGCCGGCATCGGCGCGCTCGCGCTCCTCGAGAAACGCGGCGGGAGCTGACCGACATGCGCCACCACCATGTCCTCCATGTCGTAGCCAAGATGGTGATCCCGCTCATCCTCCTCTTCGCCCTCTATGTGCAGTTCCACGGGGACTTCGGACCCGGGGGCGGTTTTCAGGCGGGGGTCATCTTCGCGGCGGGCCTCATCCTCTACGGGCTCGTGTTCGGGGTCGACCGGCTGCGCCGCGTGGTGCCGCGCGACCTCGTGCGGGGGCTCGCGGCCGGCGGGGTGCTGCTCTACGCCGGGGTGGGGGCGGCGGGGCTGCTGCTCGGAGGCTCGTACCTCGACTACGGGGTGCTCCTCCCTGATCCCATGGCCGGCCAGCACCTCGGGATCCTGCTCATCGAATTCGGGGTGGGGGTCACGGTGGCCGCGGTCATGACGACCCTTTTCTACTGCTTCGCCGGTTGACGGGCGCGCGGAACGAAGCGATGGACGCATTTCACGGGCACTACAACTACTGGATCGTCATCGCGCTGATGATGGTCGGCCTCTACACCGTCGCGGCGAGCGGGAACCTCGTCAAGAAGGTCATCGGGCTCAACATTTTCCAGGCCTCCGTGTTCCTGTTCTTCATCTCCGTCGGCAAGGTGTCGGGGGGCACCGCCCCCATCGTCGCGGAAGGCTGGACCCTGTACTCCAACCCCCTTCCGCACGTGCTCATCCTGACCGCCATCGTGGTCGGGGTCGCGACCACCGCCGTGGGCCTCGCGCTCGTCGTGCGCATCAACCGCTCCTACGAAACCATCGAGGACGACGAGATCCGGCGCTCCGATCTGCGCGACCTTCCATGATCACCGCCCACCTGCCCGCGCTCCAGGTCGTGGTGCCGCTCGTCGCGGCGCCCGTGTGCGTGCTCCTCAGGTGGAGCCGCGTGTCGTGGCTGGTGGCGATGGCGGCGAGCCTCTTCGCGGTGGCGGGAGCCTGGAGCCTCCTCGGGCACGCCCTCGCGGAAGGGCCGACCTCGTACCTCCTCGGCTCCTGGGCGGCGCCGTGGGGCATCGAGTATCGGGTGGACGAGACGAACGCGTGGGTGATGCTCGTGGTGAGCGTCATCAGCGCGGCGGCCCTCCTCTTCGCGCGCCGGAGCGTGGAGCGCGAGGTCGAGACGGATCGGATTCATCTGTTCTACACCGCGTGGCTGCTCTGCCTCGCGGGGCTTCTCGGGATGGCGGTGACCGCCGACGCCTTCAACGTCTTCGTGTTCCTCGAGATCTCCTCGCTCTCGTCGTACGTGCTGGTCAGCCTCGGCACCCACCGCCAGGCCCTCGTCGCGGCGTTCCGCTACCTCGTGCTCGGCACCGTGGGGGCGACGTTCTTCCTCATCGGGGTGGGACTCCTCTACCAGGTGACCGGCACCCTCAACATGGCCGACCTCGCCGCGCGGATCCCCGAGCTCGGCTCCCATCGCACGGTCACCACCGCATTCGGCTTCCTCGCCGTCGGCATCGCGGTGAAGAGCGCGGTCTACCCGCTTCATACGTGGCTGCCCAACGCCTACACCTTCGCCCCTTCGGCGGTCTCGGTGTTCCTCGCCGGCACCGCGACGAAGGTGTCCCTGTACCTGCTCCTCCGCTTCCTGTTCACGGTGTTCGGACCCGAGTTCGTGGCCGGCGGGCCGGTCCCCCACCTGCTCGCGATCACGGGCATCGCCGGGCTCGTCGCGGCGTCCGTCGCCGCCGTCCGGCAGGAGGACGCGAAGCGCCTGCTCGCCTTCTCGAGCGTCGCCCAGATCGGCTACCTCGTGGTGGGGGTGAGCCTCGTCTCGACCGCGGGGGTCGCCGCGGCGCTCATCCACCTCTTCAACCACGCGCTCATGAAGGCCGCGCTCTTCGTGTGCCTCGGATGCATCGCGTACCGGGTCGGCTCGGCCCGGATCGAGGACCTCGCCGGGATCGGGCGGCGCATGCCCTGGACCGCCTCCGCCCTGGTGGTCGGGGGTCTCAGCCTTATCGGCGTGCCCCTCACCGCCGGCTTCGTCGGCAAGTGGTACCTCGTCGTGGCCGCGCTCGAGGCCGGCTGGTGGCCGGCGGCGGCCGCGATGCTGCTCGCCTCCCTCCTTGCCGTCGCCTACGTGTGGAAGATGGTCGAATCGGCGTACTTCCGGGCGCCGTCGGCCGCGGCGGCCGACGTGCGCGAGGCGCCGTTCTCGATGGTCGCCGCGGCCTGGGGACTCGCCGGGGCCAACATCTGGTTCGGAATCGACGCGTCGCTGCCGATCGAGGTCGCCAACCGGGCGGCGGCGGCGCTCCTCGGAGGTTGAGTGGAAACGCCGGGGCTCATCTTCTGCGTGGCCCTGCCGCTTGCGGGCGCGGCCCTCGTCGTCGCCCTCGGGCGCTGGCCGAACCTGCGCGAGGCGGCGAGCCTCGCCACCGCGGGGTGGCTCTTCCTCGAGGTCCTTGCCCTGCTGCCGGCGGTGGAGGCGGGGGAGCGCCCGGCCGCGGTGCTCACCGCGGTCATCCCGGAGATCCCGATCGCCTTCGAGGTCGAGCCGCTCGGGATGATGTTCGCCCTCGTCGCGAGCTTCCTCTGGATCGTGACCACGATCTACTCCATCGGGTACATGCGCGGGCACGGAGAATCGAACCAGACCCGGTTCTACGCCTGCTTCGCGATCGCCATCGCGAGCGCGATCGGGGTTGCATTCGCGGCCAACCTCTTGACCCTCTTCGTGTTCTACGAGGCGCTGACCCTCTCGACCTATCCCCTGGTCACCCACTCGGGCACCGACGAGGCGAGGCGGGCGGGCCGCGTCTACCTCGGGGTGCTCCTCGGCACCTCGATCGCCTTCCAGCTCTTCGCCATTCTCTGGGTGTGGGTGCTCGTCGGGGATACCGGCTTTCGCCCCGGCGGCATCCTCGCCGGTCACGCCGGCCCGGCCGCGACCGCCGGCCTGCTCGCCCTCTTCGTGTTCGGCATCGGCAAGGCCGCGGTCATGCCGTTCCATCGCTGGCTCCCCGCCGCGATGGTCGCCCCGACCCCGGTGAGCGCCCTGCTGCACGCGGTCGCGGTGGTCAAGGCGGGGGTGTTCGCGGTGCTCAAGGTGGTCGTGTACGTGTTCGGCCCCGAGCACCTCGCCGCGGTGGGAGGCGGTGCGGACTGGCTGCTCGCGTTCGCGGCCCTCACCGTCCTCGCCGGGTCCCTCGTCGCGATGCGGCGTGACAACCTCAAGGCCCGGCTCGCGTACTCGACGGTGAGCCAGCTCTCCTACATCGTCATGGGGGCCCTGCTCGCGAGCGCGTGGGGGATCGTGGGCGCGGGGCTCCACATCGTGATGCACGCGTTCGCCAAGATCACCCTCTTCTTCTGCGCCGGAGCGATACTCGTCGCCCACCATCGCACCGAGGTGAGCGAGCTCGACGGCATCGGCCGGGCGATGCCGCTCACCATGGGGGCCTTCCTCGTTGCAAGCCTGAGCATCGTGGGTCTTCCCCTGCTCGGGGGAATGTGGAGCAAGTGGTATCTCGCCCTCGGAACCATCGAGGCGGGGCAGTACGCGCTGCTCGCGGTGCTCATGCTGAGCTCGCTCCTGTCCGTCGCCTACCTCCTCCCCATCCCGGTGCGGGCATTCGTGAAGCGGGGCCCCGCGACGGGCAGGGGGATCGCCGAGGCCCCCCGACCTTGCGTGCTCGCGATCGCGATCACCGCGGCCGGGTGCCTCGCTCTCTTCTGGTACGCGGAACGGTGGCTCAGTCTGATGGAACAGCTCGTGCGCCCCTGACCCGACCCGGTCCGCATCAGAGGCGCCAGAGGTGGACCCCGGGCGGCACCCGTTCGCGGTCGAGCAGGCGCGGCACGTCGGCGACCACCCCGACCCCGTTCCCGAGGAGCGAGCCGACCAGGGCCCAGGCGTCCTCCCGCCGCCACTCGTCGTGGGCCACCGCGAGCACGACTGCGCGCGCGCGCCGGAGGTCCTCGCGCCGGGTGAGCCCGACGCCGAGCTCCGCTTGCGCGGACTCGCGGTCGGCGAGGGGATCGTGGACCTGGACGTCCATGTCGTAGCGCCGGAACTCCCCGACGATGCGCGCCGTCCCCGAGTTACGCACGTCGGGGACGTTCTCCTTGAACGTCGCGCCGAGCACCGTCACCACCGCCCCCTTCACGGGGGCACCGGCCCGAGCGAGCAGTCGCACGACGTTCGAGGCCACGAACGAACCGATCTCGTCGTTGATCCGACGCCCGGAGAGGATGACATCAGGGTGGTGGCCGGCTCGCATGGCCACGTGGGTGAGGTAGTAGGGATCGACCCCGATGCAATGCCCCCCCACCAGGCCCGGCCGGAACGGCAGGAAGTTCCACTTGGTCCCGGCCGCCGCGAGCACGTCGCCGGTATCGATTCCGAGACGCTCGAAGATCATCGCGACCTCGTTCATCAGCGCGATGTTGACGTCCCGCTGGGTGTTCTCGATCACCTTGGCCGCCTCCGCGACCCGGATCGAAGGAGCCCGGTGGACCCCTGCCCCGACGACCGATCCGTAGACCCCGGCGACCGTCTCCAGGGTATCGGGATCGCCCGCGGCGACCACCTTCACGACCCGGGCGAAGCCATGCGCCTCGTCACCGGGATTGATGCGCTCCGGCGAGTACCCGACGAAGAAATCGCGTCCCGCGCGAAGCCCCGACGACTCCTCGAGAATCGGGATGCAGACGTCCTCCGTCGCCCCCGGGTAGACGGTCGACTCGTAGACCACGATCCCGCCCGGCCGGAGCTCGCCGCCGACCGTCCGGGACGCCGCCTCGAGGGCTCCGAGGTCCGGGCGCTTCGCATCGTCGACCGGGGTAGGAACGGCGACGATGAAGAAGTCGGCCCGGCCGAGATCACGCGGATCGCGAGTGAGCTCGAGGCGCGGCGCGGCGAGACGCTTCGCCCCGACGGTCGCGTTGCGGTCGACCCCGCGGCGAAGCTCGTCGATGCGGGCCGCGTCGCTGTCGAAGGCGATCACCGCCCCCCTTTCGCCGAACGCGACCGCGACCGGCAAGCCGACATATCCGAGACCGATGACCGCGATCCGGCGTCCGTGGGCAGGGCTCGTCGCGGCCGGCGGGTCGGCGCTCATGCTCCGTAGTACTCGCGATACCACTCCACGAAGCGCGGCACTCCTTCCTCGATGGGAGTGCGCGGGCGGTAGCCGGTGAGCGCGGCGAGGTCGCCGATGTCGGCCGAGGTGTCGGGAACGTCCCCGGGCTGAAGGGGCAGGAAATTGCGAACCGCGGTGCGCCCGAGACACTTCTCCAGCGTCTCGATGTAGCGTTCGAGCTCCATGGGAGCCTGGTTGCCGATGTTGAGGATGCGGTAGGCGGCATGGCTCGTCGCCGGATCCGGAGCCGTTGCGTCCCAGTCCGGATCGGCGGCCGGGGGATGGTCGAGGGTCCGGACCACGCCTTCGACGA
>JAJECB010000129.1 GCA_022822245.1 Gammaproteobacteria bacterium | reverse complement strand
TCGTCGACATCCACCACGCTCCCTCTTCTTCCGCCAGCCAATTATCTCACCGGTTCCTGCGGCGCACGCTCCTAGCGCGGCGTGCCAAGGGCCGAAATGGGGTCGTCGAAGGGCACAGCGCCGTAGCGACCCTGCAGATACCCCTTCTCGAAGTTGTCGCCCTTGCGGGTGCGGATATCCGTCAGCGGATAGAGCTGGGTAGCTCCTGTGTCGTCCTTGTCCGTGAACCAGAGCTGATCCCGCCGGAGAGCGGGCGAGTTCAGGAGGTTAGTGTCGTGCGTCGTCGCGATGAGCTGCGCGCCCTTCGGATTGGTCTCAGGAGAACAGAACAACTTCAGTACTGCCTCGCACGCCTGCGTGTGCAGGCTCGCGTCGAGCTCGTCGACATAGAACGCAACACCTTCATCGATCGCGCGAAAGGCCAACCCAAGCGTGACCAACAGGCGACGAGTCCCGGCGCTCTCCATTTCCAAATCAAAAAAGACCTCTTCACCGCCCTGCCCTCGGTGGGCAAACTCGAAAATAACATCCGTATCGTCGGAATCCGCGTCAATTTCAATCGACGCGTCGGACATTCTTTTCAACATTCGGTTTGTAGCCGTGGCCAAATCACGACGAAACAGGCGAGCGTAATCGGGTACTTCGGTCTCCTTTCGCCGGAAGTCAACGATTCCGGTCCCAATCCTCCCAAGAAAACCAAGCACGCGCCGATCAAGACTTTCCTCCGCCAGCCGCATCGAAGCAACCGTGCCCGAGATGTCGATTTCGCGGACGCCACGAATCGACCGGAAGTATGCGAAGACCTTCGAGAGCTGCTCGTGATCGTTTTGGGCCGCCGCCGACACGTACAGGCTGTTGGTCCGTGTCAAGCCGGCGATGGTCTTGTTCGGCCCACCCAATCCCCGGCCAAAGTGATACTCCTCCCCCTCGCGCTCGAACAACGTCCTGCGATGGGACTTCGGAAACGCGTACAGCCACTCGGCTTCGTAGGCCTCGTCCGAAGCTTCGAAACCGTAGTGATGGCGCACGCCCTCGATGACGAAGTCGACATCGAACCGCGAGGGCGCCCCGGAACTATTGCCATCGAGTGCAAAGCTACGGCGCGAGACACCGCCACCCGGTTCACCTCGGGAATGGGACCGCAAAATCATCGCCCGCATGGTCGCGAGCGCGTCAAGGAGATTGGTCTTCCCGGAGGCATTGGCACCGTAGATCACCGCCGCCGGCACGACCGAGCCGTTGGGTGCCGCTGTGCATTCGATCAGGCCTTCACTCCGATCCCGGAGCGAAGACGCGGTAAACGACAGTACCTGTGGGTCCCGGATCGAGAGATGGTTGGAGACGCCAAAGCGGAGCAGCATGCGATTTCCCTCTGTCCGAACGTGCAAGCCGTCAAAACTAGGGCCGATCTGCAAGAATCTAGCATGTTTCGGGGCTTTTTTGTCAGCTCTGTGCGAATCAGACCGCACCGGCCAGAGTGGTTCTGCTTGCGGCCGGTCAAGTTCGCGACAAGGGTCGACGCAGATGTCGCGCAAGAGCATGGCGAGGCCACGGTGCGGATAAGGCGGCGGACCCGAGGGCTAGTTGGGGAGGTCGTGCCCGCCGTCGTCGAGGGTGTCGGGGCGGCGCCAGTAGGAGAACTGGGGGGTCCAGTCGTCGCCGCCTCGGCCGGCGAGGGCGAGGAAGTTCCAGGCCGGGCAGAAACGATCCCCCGGGCCGAAGACGACGGCGTTCTTCCGGAGGACCTTGCCGTCCCGCATCGCGTAGACGACCGCGCCCGGCGCGTTGTCCTCGCCGGACATCACGGTCTGCTCCCGAATGTAGGCCCCACCTCCGTGAGAGGCGAGCCGGAAACGCCAGCCGCGGGCGTTCGCGAAGCGGCGCTGGGTCTCGGGGTCGTCCTTCGAGACGAGGACCACCGCCATCGCGGACTCGAGATGCGGGAGGAAGCCGTTGATGCCGTCCGCCCAGAGGGTGCAGTAGCGGCAGCCCTGCCCCATGTTGTGGATCGCGAGGAGCCGGTCGTGCCCTGCGAAGAGCTCGCCGAGGCGCACCTCGCCGTCGAGGGTCCGGAAGGCGTAGTCCGGGACTTCCGGGCCGGAGGCGGCCCGCCGCGCCGCGTTGAGCTTCGCCGTCAGCTCCGCGATCTGCGCCTCGAGCTCCGCGATTTCCGCGTCGGCCGAGCGGGTCTTCTTCGCTGACATGCCGGGCACCCTCAGTAGGAGCGGGGCATGCCGAGGACGTGCTCGCCGAGGTAGGAGAGGATGAGGTTGGTGGAGATGGGGGCGATCTGGTAGAGGCGGGTCTCGCGGAACTTGCGCTCGACGTCGTACTCCTCGGCCATGCCGAACCCGCCGAAGGTCTGGATGCAGGTATCGGCGGCGTGCCAGGCGGCCTCCGCGGCGAGGTGCTTCGCCATGTTCGCCTCCGCCCCGCAGGGGCGGCCGTTGTCGAAGAGGGCCGCCGCCTGGCGCACCATCAGCTCCGCCGCCCGCATCTCCGCGTAGGCCCGCGCGATCGGGAACTGGACCCCCTGGTTCTGCCCGATGGGGCGGCCGAACACCACCCGCTCCTTCGCGTACCCGCTCGCGCGCTCCACGAACCAGCGGGCATCCCCGATGCACTCCGCCGCGACCACGATGCGCTCCGCGTTCATGCCGTCGAGGATGTAGCGGAACCCCTTGCCCTCGGCGCCGATGAGGTTCCCGGCCGGGACCCGCATGTCGTCGAAGAAGACCTCGGTCGTGGAGTGGTTGATCATCGTGCGGATGGGGCGGATGGTGAGGCCGTTGCCGAGGGCTTCGCGCATGTCCACGACGAAGACGGAGAGTCCGTCCGTCCGCTTCTCGACCTGATCGGCGGGGGTGGTGCGGGCGAGGAGGAGCATGAGGTCGGAGTGCTCGGCCCGCGACGTCCACACCTTCTGCCCATTGACAACGTAGTGGTCGCCGTCGCGGACCGCCACCGTCTTGAGGCCGAGGGTGTTCGTGCCGCTCGTCGGCTCCGTCACCCCGAACGCCTGGAGGCGGAGGTCGCCGCGGGCGATCCCGGGCAGCCACTCGCGCTTCTGCTCCGCGCTCCCGTGGCGGAGGATCGTGCCCATGATGTACATCTGGGCGTGGCAGGCCGCCCCGTTGCCGCCACTCGCGTGGATCTCCTCGAGGATCGCGGCCGCCGCCCCGGTGCCGAGCCCGCTCCCCCCGTACTCCTCCGGGATCAGCACGGCGAGGAACCCGGCCTCGGTCAGGGCGCGCACGAACTCGGTCGGGTACTGCCGTTCGCGGTCCTTCCCGCGCCAGTACTCGCCCGGGTAGTCGGCGCAGAGGGCGCGCACCGCTTCGCGGATCTGGCGGATGTCGTCGGAGTCCTCGAGCGGCTGTCCCGCCGCCGGGTCGATCACTTCCATCGCGGCTGCGACCATGTTCAGTCCTCGGTTCTTCGCGTTCGATTCGGGCGGTGGGACGGACGGACGGCGGCTACGCGGCCGCCGCCCGGCATTCGGCGGCGCGCGCGCGGGCCGCGGCACTCGCCTCCGCCTCCCCGCATCCGGCGAGCGCGTCCGCGTACTTCGACCAGGAGTCGGCGCTCGACGGGCGGAGCTCGACCCGCTCGGCGAGGAGGCCGCGGGCGAGCCGGAACCGGCGCCCGCGGAGCGCCGCCTCGTTGAGGAGCTGCGCGAACACGTCGCGCTGGGCGTGGCTCGCCCCCAGGAGGGGGTAGTCGGCGCGGATCGGGAGGAGGAGCTCGGTCGCTTCGTCGTAGTCGCCGCGGCAGCAGGCGGCGACCGCCCGGCAGAGGGGGAGCGTCAGCCGCCGGGCGATGCTCGCGGCCCAGGTCGTGCGACTCGCCGCGCACTCCTCGAGCGACTCGAATACCCGCTCGACCTCGTCGAAACGCCCCGCCCGGCCGAGCGCCATCACGTGGTGCGGCTCGGTGAACGCGAGCGCGTGGTCCTCGATCTTGCCCGCGCACGCCTCCGCGAGCTCCTCCCAGCGCTCACCCACGTCCACGTCCCGGCACTCGAGCCGCCACAGCATCGACGCCGAGTTCTGGATGTCGAGGTAGAAGTCGGTCGGCTTCGCGCGGAAGCGCCCGTCGTAGAGGGCCAGCACCTCGTCGATCCGGCCCCGCTCGACCTCGAACATCGCGAGGTGCCACCACAGGTGCTCGCGCATCGGGTTGCGATCGTCCCAGATGTCGGGTGGCCGCGAGAGCCACTCCGATCCTTCGCGAAGGCGCCCCTGCATCTCGAGGACGTGCGCCACGGCGTGAATGGACCAGACATCGTCCTCGTTCATCGCGACGGCCCGGCGCCCGTAGGGCTCGGCCCGCGCGTAGTCGCCGCTCTCCTCGAGGGCGAAGCAGTACATCCCGAGGAGGAACCCGTAGCCGGGACGGCTCTCGTCCCAGGCCGGGAACACGCGGGCGATGGCGTCACGCATGCCATGGGCGCGCCCGAGCCAGAAGATTGCGTTGTGCTGGAGTCGGAGGGCGAAGAGGTCGTGGGGGTGGTCTTCGAGGATCCGGTCCCAGACGAGGATCGCGCGCGGCGGGTCGCCTTCGAGGATGGCGCGAAGGGCCGCGATCAGGAGCCGCTCGCGGGGCGTGGCGCTCCCGGCCCGCGCCTCGGCTTCGGCGAGCGCCTCCCCGATCTTGCCGGCGAGGAAATCGGACTGGAGCCCGGTCAGCAGGATCCCCCGCAGGCAGTGCGACATCGCGCACTCGGGGTCCGCCTCGAGCATCGCCTTGGCGTGGTCGATCGCGTCGAGGCGGAACTCGAGGTAGCTCCGGACGGCCGCGTCGTACGCGGTGAGCGCGTCGGGCGAATCGGTCGAGAGGTCGAGCCCGTAGGCGTCACGAAGCATGCGGCGATGTCCCCCACGAATCGAAGGTCCGCTCGATCATAGGCGGGGCACCGCGGGAGGGAAAGCGAATCGGCACCCGCACGACCGACCCGGGTGGGCCATTTCCCCCTCGCTACACCTCGAAGACGAGGGGCGGACCTGTATCCACGACGTTCGGGGAGGGCTCCGGCCCGGTACCGAGGTCCGCGTGCCGTTCGGAGGTCCCGTTCGCGTAGTCGACGATCTGGGTCGGGTTCGGATCGACGTTGAGGATGACGAACGTCGCTCCGGGGGGGCTGAGCACATAGCGGTCGAGGGAGTGCCAGGTGCCGCGGGCGAACGCGAACGGGCGGCCGGGGTCGATGAGGAGCGCCCGGACCTCCTCGGGCCGCGGGACCGCCCGGGGGTCGTCGAGGTCCGTCGGCGCGGCGACGCAGACCACGGAAGGGCTTCCCGAGACCTGCACGAAGGTCTGGGTGACCCCGAAGTGCCGCTCGAGCCGGGAGAACGAACGCCCCTCGCACGGCTGCCAGATCGCGTGGACCGTCGTCCGTCCGTCGCACTCGAAGGGGAGCGGGGTCATCACCCTTCGTTCGGCGGGTTCCTCCGACGGCGCGAGGAGGCGGCCGAAGGGGGCGAAGGACTCCTCGGTCATCGGCTCGATGACGAGACGATGCCGGCGCGGGGCGGGGGCGGGGTTCGACATGTGGCGGCAGCTCCGGTTCGAGGTCAGGTCGCACGTGCATCTCGAAGTATCGATGCAACGTTATTTCGATATTTCTAGAAATACCGTTGACAAGCCCGATCCGCGGCCCTACATTGCGCCCATGGCCATCGAGATTCCATTCGCCGCCGCGGTCCTCGCCGAGCTCGGCAACGAGACCCGCCTCGCCATCGTCCGGAACCTCGTCCGGGCGGGCGGGGACGGCCTCACGGTGGGCGAGATCCAGCGCGCGACCGGCGTCCCCGGGTCGACCCTCACGCACCACATCCGCCGGCTCTGCCAGGTGGGCCTCGTCTCGCAGACCCGGCGCGGCAGCACCCTCTGGTCCCGGGCCGACACGGACCTCGTCCACTCCCTCGCCCACTACCTCATCGAGGAATGCTGCGCGGGAGAGGGCCGTCGCCCGGAGGCGGACGCCGCGTGAACCACCGGCGCGCCACCGCCCCCGAGGAGCTGCCGCGGAGACGGGCGTGACCGCGCTCGCCCTTGCCCTCCGGCAGCCCCTCTCCCGCCTCCGGTCCGCGGCCGGGGATCGGGTGGTGCTCGCCTTTCTCGGCGCGCTCCTCGCCCTCGGCGTCGCCGACTCCGCCCAGCTCCTCCCGAGCGTTCGCTTCGTCCTCGAGGCGCTCGTCTCCATCGCCCCGTTCCTCGCCCTCGCGGTGGGGATCGCGGCGTACGCGGCGGCGAGCGGGTCCGACCGGCTGGTGGCCCGGGTCTTCTCCGGCAACCCGGTCCGGACCGTCGTGCTCGCCGCGCTCTTCGGCGCCCTCTCCCCCTTCTGCTCGTGCGGGGTCATCCCGATCATCGCCGCGATGCTCCACGCCGGTGTCCCCCTCGCCCCGGTCATGGCGTTCTGGCTCGCCTCCCCGGTCATGGACCCCGAGATGTTCGTCCTCACCGCGGCGGGGATCGGATCCGGGTTCGCGGTCGCGAAGACGATGGCGGCGGCCGGGGTGGGCCTCATCGGCGGATTCGCGGTGCTCGCCCTGAAGCGCGGGGGCGGACTTCGGACCCCCCTCCTCGACGACGCATCGGGCGGCGGCTGCGGTCCGGGGTTCACGCCCGGCGAACCGAAGCCGATCGCCTGGCGCTTCTGGCACGAGCCGGAGCGGCGCGCGGAGTTCCGGCGGGTCGCGACGCAGACCGGGCTGTTCCTCACCAAGTGGCTCGCGATCGCGTTCCTCGCGGAGAGCCTGATGCTGGCCTGGGTCCCCGCCGCCTGGGTGGCGAGCGCGGTCGGCGACGGCAGCGCGTTCGCCATTCCCGTCGCCGCGGTGGTCGGGATCCCGACGTACCTCAACGGCTACGCCGCCATCCCCCTCATCGCGGGGCTCCTCGAGATGGGCATGACGGGCGGCGCCGCCCTCGCCTTCGCGACCGCAGGCGCGGTCTCCTGCATCCCGGCCGCCATCGCGGTCTGGGCCCTCGTCCGCCGGAGCGTCTTCATCCTCTACATCGGCCTCGGCCTCGGCGGGGCAATGCTCGCCGGCCTCCTCTACGAGCTCGGCGGCGCCCCCATCTAGCCCGGAAAATTCACCGATGTCCTGTTGCGGACGCCCCAGGCGACGCGGCAGCCGGTTACGCTCCGCCGCGCCAGTTCCTCTATACTCGCCCAAGGTCCATCACGGCCTGGTCGCGCCATGAACCCGTCGCGACATCGAATCGAGAGCGCCGGCGCCCGCGCGGCCGTGCGGCATCCCGGCAAGTACCACGGGCGGGCGACCCGCTCGTGCCGTGCGTACGTGGTGATGCTCGCCGCCCGCGATCGAACCTGACTCCTCCCGAGAGCCGCGCGCTCGCGCGGACGACCGCGCCGCGGGCACGCGACTCCCGCCGGCGTCCACTGCGACCCCCGCGGTCCGAACCGACGAGGAAGCTCGACCGGGATGAGCAACGATTCCAACGACCCGAAAGCGAACGGCAGCTTCGCCAGCGACTGTCGCGAGCCGCTCACTACCCTCCTCGACTACCGATCCCTTGTCGCGACGATAGACGACGGGCTCGACGGAGCCCTCACCGAGCCGTGGCTGAAGGACGCCCGACGGCTCGTCTTCGCGGGCTCGGGCGACAGCCTCTTCGCGGCGCGGAGCGTGCTCCCCGCGCTGCGACGCTGGTCGGGTATCGGCGCGGAAGTGATGACCGGAATCGAGTTCGCCCGCTACGAGACCCCCCTCCTAGAGCCGGGCGACGTCCTCGTCGCCATCTCCAACTCGGGGGGCTCTTCGCGGACCCGCGAGGCCGTCGCCCTCACCCGCGACCGCGGGATCCCGGTCCTCGGGGTGACCGGAAGCCTCGACGGACCGCTCGCCGCCATGGTGGACCGCACCCTGCACCGCCCGGTTCGCTCGGCGGGGTTCGACCTGCGCGGGCACAGGCGGGCCATCGTCCACATGGCGGAGTACTTCGCCACCCTGCGTGCGCTCTTTGGCCTCGCGCTCCGGCTCGGCGTCGCCCGCGGGCGGCTCGCCACGGGCGAAGCGGACGCGCTCCGCGCCGCCGTCGATCGCGCAATCGCCGCGGTTCCGGAGGTCGCGGACGCGACCGAGGCGGACGCCCGCGCCCTCGCCGAACGCCTCCATGATCGCGGCACCGATACCGTGTGGGTCCTCGGCGCGGGCCCGAATCGGGGCACCGCCGAGTACTGCGCCGCGAAGTTCCACGAGCAGGTCCCCTTGAACGGGGTGCCGCAGGACCTCGAGGAGTGGGCGCACCTCCAGTACTTCCTCACCTTGACGTGGGGAACGCGGGGACCGGTGCTCGTGCTCGCCCCCCCCGGGAACGCTCGGGATCGGGCCGAGGAGGTCGTCGCCGGCATCGCACGGGCGGGCGGGCTTGCGGTGACCGTCGGTCCGGGCGCGACGGCGGGCGCGGGCGCGCACTTCGAAGTGGCGCAGGGCCTCCCCGAGATGCTGACCCCCCTCCTCTACCACGTGCCGGTGCAGCTCCTGGTGCTGCACTTCGCGCGGCTCGTCGGGGTCGATCCCACTCCGATCCGGCGGGTGGACGACTACGAACTCATCCGGGGCGGCATCGTGCGCGAGCGGGTCGAGGGGCTCACGTGAACCCGGTTGCACACGAATCTCGAACTCCCTTCCCGCCGCCGGGAAAACGGGGTCAGAGTGGATTTTCGCGAGCTTCGGCCGACTCGTTCACCCGCAATCGAAAACCCGCCCCGACCCCATTCTCCCGGCGCTCCCGGCGGCCCGATTTCGATCGGATCACCGTCTTCGAGTAGCGAACAATTCCAACTGGTTATGGGTCGCTCCGGAGAAGCGACCGTCACTCGTCAGGGATGGTCCGAAAGGAGGAAATCATCGCCATGAGCAAGAAAGTCGAGACCAACAGGACGGCCACCGCAAATGGGGGCCTCACCCGCCGGAAGTTCGGCAAGGGCGCCCTCGCCCTCGGCACGGCAGCGGCCGTCGGATTCCCCAGCATCATCCGCGCCGAGGACAAGGAGCTCGTCGTCATCAGCTACGGCGGCGAGCTCCAGGAGCCGCACCGCTGGCTCGGCGACCGGATGGAGGCCCGCCATTCGGGGCTCAAGGTCCGGCTCGTCGCGAGCGAGTCGCAGGACATCGTCGCCCAGATCAAGGCGGCCCGCGGGCACAGCCCCTACGACGCGATGCCGAACGGGGAGCCGCCCCACCTCATCGCGATGCGCGACGGCTACATCCAGAAGCGGGACGACTCGAAGCTCTCGAACCTCGGCAACGTCTACCCCGAGTTCCTCGAGAAGACGAACGGCTACGGCGTTCCCGCCACCTTCTCCCTCATCGGCATCGCCTACAACGAGGAGATGGTCACCACCCCGCCCACCGCGTGGAAGGACCTCTGGAACGAGGAGTACGCCGGGATCCGCGGGATCTGCCGCACCTCCTCGAACCTCGGGCTCGGAACCCTCGCCATCACGTCGAAGATCTTCGGCGGGACGGAGGCGGACCTCGAGCCCGCATGGCAGAAGCTCAAGGAGCTCGACCCGATCGCGGGGCGGAGCCCGCGCATCCTCGCCCAGATGATGGAGCGGGGGGAGATCGCGATCGCGCCCCTGTGGAACAACGACGCGGCGGTCGCCGAGAACAAGGGCATGCCCATCCGCTTCGTCAAGCCGGACCCGGGCCCGGTCGCGATCGTGTCCGTCATGTCCGAGATCACCGGCACCCGGCATCCGGACCTCGTCTACGAGTGGATGGACGGCATCATCAGCCAGGAGTACCAGGCGATGGCCGCCGACGCGCCCTACTACTTCGGGGTGACCGTCAAGGGGGTGGATGTCCCGGAGGCCGCGAAGCCCTACACGCCGTCGACTCCGGAGGAGGTGCTCGCCCTCCAGACGGTGGACTGGCCGAACATCGTGAAGGTGCGCCCGCAGCTCGTCGAGCGCTTCGATCGCGAGTTCTCGGTCTAGACCCGCCGGCGCAAGACCGACGGGCCTGCGGCCATGACGCCCGGCCGGGACGGGGCCATGCTCCGCGACGTGCGCCGCCAGCCGGCGGCGCTCGCGGGGTTGCTCGCGCGCGCGTTCGAGTTCCGGACGTTCGCTCGCGAGCACCTCGTCCCGGATTCGGGCGGGACGCTCTTCGCGACGGGCTGCGGGGACGGCTGGTTCGCGGCCCGCGCGGTCGAGTCGCTCATCGGGGGCGGCTCGCACCCCTACCGGCCGCGGGCCGCCCTTCCCTTCCTCGTCTACGACGCGCCCGCGGTGGGGTCGGCGGATCGGGTCCTCGTCATCTCGATGTCCGGCAACGTGGACCGCTCCGTCGAGGCGGCGGAGGCGGCCCTCGAGCGGGGCGCGGAGGTCGCGCTCCTCACGAACGGCGACGGCGGACGGGCCGGAGCGCTCGGAATCCCACGAGCTTCGCTCGACATCGAGGCGGTTGCGCCCTTCCTCTGCGGGACGACGAGCTACACCGCGACCGTGCTCGCCCTCGCCCTCGCCCTCGGCCCGGCCGGAACCGTCGAGGCCACGAAGCAGGTCGTGGCGGGGCTCGAAGGGTTCCTGGACGCTGCCGAACCGACCGTGCGGGCGCTCACCCGCTCGTATGGCGGGGTTCGCTTCCTCTCGAGCGGGGTCAACCTCGCGACCGCCGACTACGGGGCGGCCAAGCTCGTCGAGCTGACCCGGATCCCCGCCTGGAGCGACGACATCGAGGAGTTCGCGCACCGGCAGTTCTGGAGCGCCGACCCGGGCGAGCTCGTGGTGTACCTGTCGGCGCACCCCGGGCTCGCGCCTTACGCTGACGAGAGCGCGCGGGCGCTCCGGGGGATGGGTTTCACAACCCTCGGCATCGAGAGCGAGGGAAGCGAGCTGCCATCAGCGAGACACCGCGTGACCCTGCCGCGCGTGGAAGAAGCGCTTTCCCCGTTGCCGCTTGCGCTGCCGCTCCAGCTCCTCGGCTACCACCTCGCGCTCGCGACCGGGCTCGAGCCCGATGTCCGGGCCCACCTCAGGGAAGACAGCAAACGCTTCGAGACGAGCCGCCGGCTCACCCGCCGGAGCCTCCTCGGAACCGGGAAGTAGGCCGTGGCCGCGGGGCGTCCCCGGATCACGGTGGCGGGCTACCTCTCGCTCGACTCGATCGTCTGTCCGGCGGGGACCTTCGAGGACGTGCCGGGCGGGGCCGCCCTCTACGCCGCCCTCGGCGCGCGGGCGGCGGGCGCCCGGGTGCGGCTCCGGGCCGCGCTCTGCGGCGACTTTCCGCGCGCCGCCCTCGATGGCCTCGTTTCGCTCGGAATCGACCTCGACGGGCTCGAGCGGGCGGCCGGGGCGACCCGGCGGGGGCGCCTCGAGGACCGGGAAGCATCGCCCGCGCGCGCGACCCGGCGTGCGTCTCCCCACCACCGGGACCCCGAGTGGTGGACGCGGACCCGCGCCCTCGCTCCCACGCCGTGCCGGCGCGGCGCCGACGCGGTGGTCCTCACCGCGATGCCGGTGAGCTGCCTCGTTCGCCACGCAGACGCGGCGCGCGCGCTCGGCGCCCGGGTTGTCGCGGATACGAGCGAAGGGTTCGCCGCCACCGAGGGCGCGACCCTCCTCGCCGCCCTGTCGCGGCTCGACCTCTTCGCCCCGAGCCGCGAGGAGGTGCGCCGACTCCTCCCCGGGCTCGACGACGAGGCGGCCCAGCGGGCTCTCGATGCGCGCTGCCCGCAAGTCGTCCAGAAGCGGGGACCGGACGGCATGTGGTGGTCCCGGGCGGGGAGTCCCATCCACCGGGAGCCGAGCCACGCGCGGGAGATCGCGGACTCGACGGGGGCGGGCGACGCCGCCGCCGGCGCCCTCGCGGCAGGGCTCGCCCGGCGCCTGCCGGTGCCGGAGCTGCTTCACCTCGCCTCCGAGGTAGCCGCCCGCGTGGCCGGCTCGGTCGGCCCCGAGGGCCTCGGTCTCGGCCGCGAGCGCGACTCCGAATCGGGACACGGCCGCGAACGCGGAAGCAGGTCCGGATCCGGGCCGCCGCTCTCCCACGTCGCCTGACCGAGGAGCGCTGCCATGCACGTTCAGGTCGACTCGCTCGACAAGTCCTTCGGGCCGACCCGGGTGCTCAAGGAATGCTCGCTCGGCATCGACCGCGGCGAGGTCGTGACCCTGCTCGGACCCTCGGGCTGCGGCAAGACCACCCTCCTTCGCTGCATCGCGGGCTTCTACATCCCCGAACGCGGAAGCGTCGTGATCGGAGAGCGCGACATGACCCTCGTGCCGCCCCATCGGCGCGACGTCGGGATGATCTTCCAGAGCTACGCCCTCTTTCCTCACTTGAGCGTCCGGCGAAACGTGGAGTACGGCCTCTCCGTGCGCAAGGTCGCGCGGTCCGAACGGGATGACCGGGTGGCGAAGGCGCTCGACCTCGTCTCCCTCGGCGACCTCGCCGACCGTTACCCGAGCCAGCTCTCGGGCGGCCAGCAGCAGCGGGTCGCGATCGCCCGGGTCCTCGTGCTCGAGCCGACCGTCCTCCTCCTCGACGAGCCCTTCAACGCGCTCGACGCGAAGCTCCGGTACTCGATGCAGGTCGAGCTCCGGAAGCTCGTCAAGACCCTTGGCATCACTACCATCTTCGTGACCCACGACCAGTCCGAGGCCCTCACCCTGAGCGACCGGGTGGCGGTGATGCGCGAGGGCGAGATCGAGCAGGTGGCGCCCCCGCTCGGGGTCTACGACACGCCGGCGAGCGACTACGTCGCCGACTTCATCGGGAGCGCCAACGCGCTTGCGGGCGAGGCGCACGCGGGCAGCCTCGAGATCGCCCCCGGGGTGGTGCTCACCGCGCCGGTCGAGGGCCGGGCGGTCGCGATCGTGCGGCCGGAGAACCTGCGCGCGGAGCCTGTCGAAGGCGATACCGGCGCCGGCTGGCACGGGCGGGTCGGGTTCGTGCGCGCCCTCGGCGCCACCGTCGAGTACGAGATCGAGGTGCCGGGGCGCGAAGCGGTGAAAGTGCTCGCGCTCCGTCTCGCAAGCGACCGGGTGCTGGAGCTCGGCCAGACGGTGCGGCTCTCGCTCCGCGACCCCGGAGCCTGCCAGGTCCTCCGGGCCCCCGCCCCGTGAACGAGCCCGCGCGGCCGGCCGGCCGGCGGGCCGGCACCGGGCGCCTCGCCGAGCATCCCCTCGTCACCGCGATGGTCTCGAGCCGCGGGATCGGCCCCGCCGTCCCCGCCCTCGTCTACCTCGTCGTCTTCATGGTGATCCCGTTCGGGCTGCTCTTCTCCTTCGCGTTCCTCACCGTCGACCGCGGCGAGGTGGTTCCCTGGAGCTTCTCCCTCGAGCACTTCGGGAGCGCCCTCGGGGACTACCTCTTCTGGCGCATCGCGTGGCGTTCGTTCTGGGTCGGCGCGCTCTCGACCCTCGTCTGCCTCCTCCTCGCCTACCCCGTCGCGTACCTCTACACGACCCTCGGCTCGGTCGCCCGGAAGCTCCTCCTCGTCGCGGTCATCGCCCCGCTCCTCACGAGCGCCCTCGTCCGGGTCTACGCGTGGATCGTCATCCTCGGCGGGCGGCGCGGCCTCATGAACACGGTGCTCCTCGAGCTCGGCCTCGTCGACCGGCCGGTCCGCATTCTCAACACCGACTGGTCGGTGCTCATCGGCATGACCCAGATCCACCTCCCGTTCATGATCCTCCCCCTCATCGCGGTGCTCGTCGCCCGCGACGTCGAGATCGAGAACGCCTCGCTCAACCTCGGGGCGGGGCGGATCCGGACCTTCTTCCGGGTGACCCTCCCCTTGAGCGTCCCCGGCATCGTCGCCGGGACGGCCCTCGTCTTCGCCCTCTCGTACACGAACTTCATCATCCCCCAGCTCCTCGGGGGCGGGAACTACACGACCCTCGCGGTGCAGGTCTACGAGTTCGTGGTCGTCATCCTCGACTGGACCAAGGGGGCGGTGCGGGCGAGCCTCCTCCTCGCGAGCTGCTTCGTGTTCGTGCTCCTCATCGTGTGGGCGGGGCGGGTCGCGACCCGCTGGACGGAGGCGCGACTCTCGTGAGCGAGGGACGACGCGCCCGCGCCCGGCGCTATCCGCGCTCCCCCGCGGAGTGGGTCGCGGGGGCGATCCTCTACGCACTCGCGGGCATCTCGCTCCTGCTCCTCATCGGACCGAGCCTCATCGTCATCGGGATCTCGTTCACCGAGAAGCTCTACATCAGCTTCCCGCCGGAGGGCTTCACCTTCCGCTGGTACGAGGAGTTCCTGGACCACGATCAGCTCATCGACTCTGCCTTCGTCTCCCTTCGCATCGCGCTCTGGGTGACCGCGCTCACCCTCGCGCTCGGGATCGCGAGCGCGTTCTCGCTGGTGCGCGGGCGCTACCGGGGACGCACCGCGCTCTCCGCGTTCATGATCTCGCCCCAGATGCTGCCGGGGATGGTGATCGGAATCGCGGTCCTCTTCTTCGGGTCGGCGTTCGGGTTCTACCAGTCGAACCCGATGGTGATCATCGCGATGACGGTGTTCTGCCTCCCCTTCGTGGTCCGCATCGTCATGGCCCGCCTCGAGGTGCTGGACCCTTCGATCGAGGAGGCATCCGCCAACCTCGGGGCTTCGCGCACCCAGACCTTCCTCCGCGTGACCCTGCCGATGATCCTCCCCGCCGCGCTCGCCGCGGCCGCGTTCGCGTTCATCGAGGCCTTCGACAACCTGACGGTCGCCCTCTTCACCGCCTCGCCGCGGGGACGGCCCCTCTCCGTCGAGCTCTACACCCTGGTGCAGTTCGACTCGAGCCCCATCGTCGCCGCCATCTCGAGCCTCGAGATCCTGCTCGCGCTCCTCATGGTGTTCGTCATCGGCCGCACCATCGGGCTCGAGAAGATCTGACGGAAGTCGGGACTGGTGCCGGCTCTCGTTCTTCCTGACTCCGCGCAGCCTTCACCTGGAATCGTGCGCCCACCCCAGTTTCGAATACCGGCCTTGATCACGGTATCCGCGGATTTCCGATGCAGCCCGATCTGATTCTGCTCGGCCAGACGACCGTCGATCACGTGGTCCCGGCC
>JAJECB010000158.1 GCA_022822245.1 Gammaproteobacteria bacterium | reverse complement strand
CGACGAGCGAAAGCGTCACGAACTCGCAATCGCGCCCGAGCGATCCCAGAATCTGCTTCAGGCTCTCCGCCGCCAAGTCGTCGCCTAGCCGCTCTGCCGCCAACGGCTCTGCGTCACCGACCGGCTCATCCAAGCCCGACTGCAACCGCCGGGCGGCTGCCAGCAACTCCCGCTGCGGCGGCCGGGCCAGATCCTCCCAAACGGACCGTACACGGGCGGACCAGACGTCGTAGGGAGCGCTGAAGTCGATGCCGACCAAGTGGGGCAGCTCACGCGCCTGCGCGCTCGTCGCCTCCGTACAGATCCCGAGCAACTCCTCCACACCGTTAGCGTACTCGTCGTCGACAACGACCACACGCGCAACGTCGACGCTCTTGAGCAACGTCGCCGCATCCGACCGAATCCGATCCAACATGGGCATCACGCTATTCCCCCACCACACCGGACAAGTCGATTTCGAACGCGTACCTTCGCTTGCGCTCGTTGCGTTCCGGGAGCAGGTCGATTGCGCACGACTCCGATTCGAGAAGCTGCCGACAGACGAACAACCCCAGGCCGCGGCCCTCCCCTTTGCGTTTCATCGTGACGAACGGTTCGAACAGCTCCTCTTCCACGGTCTCCTCCACCCCTCGGCCGTTGTCGCCGATCCGAACCCGGGGCGCGTCCACCACGAGGGTGATCTCGCCCCTGCGGATAGCCCCCGCCCGGATCGCCTCCTTCAACCAGTACTCCGCGTTCAGGACCAGGTTGTCGAACACCTGCGTCAACTTGCCCTTGTTCATGCGCACCACGAACCCCCGCGGCGTCGCTCCCTCCACGGTCATCTCGATTCCGTTCGCCGCGAGCTTTGCTCCGTAGAATTCGACCAGATCCGCCAGGAAAGCCGGCACATTGATCGGCTCCCGTTTTTCCCGCACATACCGCAGAGAAGGGGTCAGATGGGTGAGTTGCTTGCGCATGCCGGCGACGCTCGAACGAACCTCTTCGACGTAGGCCACGACCGTCGCCTGTCGAACCGTCCCCTTGCGCACCTCTCGCAGCATCGCCGCACTCTTCTGCGCGAGTCGGTCCGCGATGTTGTTGATCTCGTGCGACAGCATCTCCGCCGTCAGCCCCAGACTGACGCTTTCGTACAGGGCCGCTACATGCTCGTTGAGCGTCCCCCAGCGCCGATCGAGGACCTCTTGCGTGGCCCTCAGTTCCGATGCGAGGGTGAGCGCTTCGGCGACTTGCTTGCGGATCTGCTCCTCCGCTTGGGACGCCTTCTCGATTTCTCGTTCGAGTTCCACAATCGCCCTGGACACCCTGCCGTCCTCGGGCGCGATCTGCCCCAGCTCGCCGCGCACGTGCTCGAGCGTCTTCGCCGCACCGACCGTCGCCTCCCGTAAGGAACCGACCTGCTGCTTCACCCGTTGCTCGTGCGCGGAGAGCCGGCCCGCAACCTGGCCGATCCGCCCGGTGATGGTGGAGTGGTCAACGGCAGGTCCGACACCTGCCTCGCAATCCTGTTGCTGCTTGACGAAATCGACCGTCCCGCGCCGCAGGAAATCCTGGGCGTCGCCCGCGAACCGCACGAACTCGGAGAGCAGCCCGAAGAAGTTCTCAAAGTGGGGCGTCTCCTGGAACCCCTCGCGGCTCGTGGTCTCAACGAGGTCCGGATTCTCCCGCGCGCTGATCGCCACGAACCCCAGGACGTTGCCGGGGCGAAGACCGTAGTAGGAACTCCCGCCGGTCCACTGCCGGCCCAGCCCCAACCAGTCCTCGCCCACGCGAATGCCGAAGCCGTCCCGGTAGACCCGGATGCCTGCATGATCGCCGACCAGTTGACGGTACTCCGACAAGCTCCCCAGATCGGCCTCCCGCGCATCGGCGCTTTCCAGAGAGACCGCATCGACTTCTCCCCGGAAAGGGCCGGGGTTGATTGGCTTCCTCTGCTCCTGCCCCTGCATCCGATCCTGGTCGAACTCCTGGTCCGGCTCCAGCTCGAGCTGCTCCTGCCCCTCGGGCTCCTCCGGCTCTTCGCGCCGCGCCGCGGGGAGATCGTCCAGCGCGCGTGCGGTGCCGAACTCCACGAACCAGCCCTCGCGATCCGAGCGACAGAGTCTCGGCGGCCGCCCCTTGCCCTTTCGAGCGGCCAGAAACTCGAAGAGCGCCTCGCCCTTGTCCTTCTTCACCAGCTCCGCCAACGCGTCCCGTTGCTTCTTCGAGCCAGGCCGAAAGTAGTTGAGCCGGCCGAATCCCCGCACCTGCAGACGCTCGCCGTCGAAGTCGAACCTGTAGTGCAGCTGCGCTGTCTCGCGCAGGCGCCTAGCGATCTCGACGAGTTCTAGGGGGTTCCCGTCGACCTCGACGTGTACATCGAAATCGCGCACCTCCTCGAACGGCGAGATCATCCGCGACAGCCTGCGCTGCAATTCCCGCAGCTTGTCCGTCGCCTGCCACACCTCCGGTTCGCGTAAGCTGGAAAGCACAAGTCTCGTGCCCGGAGCGCCGCCCCCGTCGCGGGTGGTCTCCCATCGGGCCGAAACGTCGCGCAACTTCGACGTCCCCCGGAAGTCGTCCCAGGAGAACCCGACGTAGTGTTCCGTTTCCGGCGCAGTTCGTGAGCGGGTGAATATCTCGACGTTCTGTGCGAGCCGTTGACTACCCAGTCGGCCCAGGCCCTTGTCCCCGATGGGCGTGCGTCCGCGACGACTGACCCAACCCGCCGCCTTCTGCCCTCGCTTGGGGGAGTTCGCAATCATCATCCACCCAGCGCGGACCGCGGCCTCGTCCATGCCATCGCCGTTGTCCTCGACGACGATCATCCCCTTCGCATCCGCATAGCGGCTGCCCGACGCGTTGACACCCTTCGTGTCGATCACGACGTTGACCCAGGTCGCATCCGCGTCGTAGCTGTTCTTGACCAACTCGACGAGCGCCTGCACAACGTCGGTGATGAGCTCCTCGCCCAACCGGAACACCACGGCGGCGTTGATGTCGAACTGCAACGGTGTCGCGTTCGTCGCCACCGCGTCCGCCTACGCTTTTCTGAAAATTAGGATGGCCTCCCGGCACATCGTCGTTGCGATCGAGTTCCTGTTCGCCATTCGCTTGTTCGGAATCTTCCGCTCTATCCTCGCGATCAAGCGCACATTCCGCGACTCCAGCAACTCCCCGAGAATCCGATCCGAAGGAACCGGCTCGCCGCCCACGCGCCGGTTGCCGATCGTCCAGATCATGTAGCCCGCGGGCCTGAGCGCGGCCGAGACTGCGTCGAGTGAAGCGTCAAAGTCGCGAAAGAAAGCCGCGACCCGTCCCTTTCTGTCCGCCGGGAAGTCTTCGAGCCGCTCCAATTCATCCTTCAAGCTCGGGCTGACGTCGAGCAGATCGGCGACCTGTTCCAAAGCGTCTTTTCTCGATCCCCCGAGGCTCCTCGCATCGATCTCGTGGGTCGAGGAAAGGCAGTCGCGGTTGACCTCCGTGCCAATGTCCCCCAGGTCAATCCACTGAAGCGGGAGGTACGAGTACTGCCCATAGGGCACCGTCGACGTATTGTCGCCGTAGGGCGGCGACGTCACGACCAGGTCAGGCCTGATCCCGTCGCCGCTTCGGGCCGTCGAGTCTCCCAGTCGGATCTTGAGTTCGCCCCGGTAGTGTCCGCCCCTCGTCAGGTACCCGGCCTCACGAAGCACCCCAGCTTCCTCGCCCAGCCGCTCGCACATATCAGCCACCACCGACGAAAAGACCTCGAGCGGACGGACTGTCCGAGCGGCCAAGTCATCCGCACTGCGCACGTGCAGCTTGAATGTCGACGTCCTGGAGTTACTCGTCAGACGAACTGTCTCCGCAAGTCCCGTCCAAAGGACTCGGCGGCACCAGGTGTGGTCGACCCTGCGTATCGCGCGCCGAATCCTTGACAGCTCCGTGATCGCCCCGGAACCGAACCACTTCCTCAACCCGGGGAAGTGCGCCTCCAGTCGTCTGCTCCGATCTGAGGTTGCCCACGCCAGGACGTCGTCGACCGCGTCCGAGAGCTTGCGGAGATGAAAGGGGCCGCACTTGGTCCGACAGAACAGCACGGCCAGCGGATTGATGTCCTGCCCTACGAAATCAAGACCGAGCCGCATGCTCTCGACGAGAGTCGTCCCGCAGCCCGCGAACGGGTCGTACACTCTGCCGACTCCTCCGTCGGCCGCAATCACCGCCTTCATGAGCACCGCCTGCATCTCGGGCACCATCATGGCGGGGTACTGAACCAGTCCCTGATTCCGCTTCCGACCGGCGCGGCCGCGAAACGTCCAGTAGTCACCATTGTCCCGGGACAGGCACTCAAGATCAGCCACGACCCTGTCGTCGGTAGCACTCAGGTAATCCACCACGCCCTCACCCGCCGATCCGACGCCAGCGCAGCCCGGCTCGGCACACGGCCTCGACTAGCGCCTGCGCCGAGATTTGGCTTCGTGTCTACCGTCCGAACACGCTGGTCGCCATCTGGCTTAGGACCACTCGTGCCTCTGCCATTGTCGTTGGCGTGTCGCACACGCCACGCGTATCAGCCTACCCATCCGCCGCGCGTAGTTTGGCACGACCGTATTGGTGTGTCGCTATACACCAAGCGCGTGGAGCGGGGCCGACTCGCCTGATATCGACGCAGGGCGCGGCGGGGGGGATCGAGTGGGTGCAGCTCGGCTACTCAAGCGCCGACGTCGTGAACATCTGCCCGCCTAATCGGCCGACCTGCACTGCACACGCCCGGAGTAGTGCAACGTGGGACGCGTCGACGCAGCAGCAAGCAGCTCTTCGCGCGCAAGGACCTCGCGAATCTGCTCGAAGACGGCGCCGATGTTGCCCGGCGGAAATCGTATCTGTTCCAGCCCCGCGATATTGCTGAATCCTTCGCACCCCTCCTCCAACAGCACTATGGCGCGGTAAAAACCGAGCCTGCCCTGAAACAGACCGGCCTCATGGATCACGTTCACGGTAGCTGGTGCGCTCTTGTGCGCACCACCCGCCTCTGGACCACTGTGTGTGTCTCGCCCAGAATTCCTCACCTTGGTAGATCGGGCTCGACTGCGTTTTCCCGAGTCGTTCGAGCGTCGTTTCGTTGGGGGGATTCCTGGAGGGATACGTTCAGGTGAGCTTCCTCTCAATTCCATCAAGATCAACCATATACGTGGTTTCATCCCTTCGCGGGCGGGGAACACGGCGGAAAGACCCGACAAATCCGACATCGGGCCGGGGGGAAGGTCAAAGCAGCTTGGCGGCAACGATGGCGAACGTGGCAAGAGTGATTGCGCTCTGAATGCCGACGACCCATCGCAGAGTCCCAATCTCGGGGCGTACGCTGGCAAGCTCGGTGCGTACGCCGACAATATCAGCGTGTACGCTAGCGATATCGCTTTTCGTGGCAAGGTCGCCTTGCCCACTACGAATCGCGGCAACGATGGCCTCGGCCTGACGCGTATCGATGTCGACAGCCTCAAGTCTGCGAACCGCGGCGTGAGTGCCGAAGGTGCTGGCGGTCATGGCGTTTCATCCCCGCGCTGGCGGGGAGATGGGAAACACACCATAGTGGAAATCTCCGGACGTTCGACATCCCGCCCCATTGATCCGATATACGCGCCCGGGAGTCTCGTCAGCGCCCGCGGGCGCGAATGGGTCGTCCTCGGCGGAAGCTCGGCGGAGACGCTCCGCGTCCGTCCGGTCACGGGGTCGGACGAGGATCGGACGCTCATCCACATACCGCTCGAGATTGAGCCGGTTCGCGAAGCCCGCTTCCCCCTGCCGAGCGCGCATCAGCTCGGCGGGCACGACTCG
>JAJECB010000458.1 GCA_022822245.1 Gammaproteobacteria bacterium | reverse complement strand
CTACGAGCTCGCGAGCGTGGAGACCCGCGCCGAGCCGGACTGGAGGGACGGCTTCCGGCTCACCGGAACGAAGAGTGTCGTGTTCAACGCCCCGGCCGCGGACGTCATCGCGGTGAGCGCGCGGACCGCGGGCGGGCCGCGGAACCGCGAGGGGATCACCGTCTTCGCCCTCGATGCGGGCGCCCCCGGCCTTGAGGTGCGCGCGTACCGCACGATGGACGGCCTGCGCGCCGGCGAGGTCGGCCTCGACGGGGTGCGGGCCGGCCCCGACGACGTGCTCGGCCGGGCCGGCGAGGGCATCGCGGTCACCGAGGAAGCGGTGAACGCGGGGGTCGTCGCGGCGTGCGCGGAGGCGGCCGGCATCATGGCCCGCATGCACCGCGACACCATCGAGTACCTCAAGCACCGGGAGCAGTTCGGGACCTCGCTCTCGAACTTCCAGGCCCTGCAGCACCGCCTGGTCGACATGTTCATGGCTTGCGAGCTCTCGCGCTCGATGGCCTACATGGCGGCGGTGCGGCTCGCCGATCCGGAGACCGAAGACGGGGAGCTGCGCAACGCGATCTCCGCCGCCAAGGTCCAGATCGGCCGCGCCGGGCGCTTCGTCGGGGAGAACGCGATCCAGCTCCACGGCGGCATGGGCATGACCGACGAGATGCCGATCAGCCACTACTTCAAGCGCCTCGTCCTCATCGACAGCCAGTTCGGCGATGCGGACCACCACTTGCGGGAGATGGCCGGAACCGCTCCTCCCTGAGCCGCCCCCCCTCCCCACCGCAACCGCCACGCCCCGCCGGCCCTCCGGCCGGGATCTGCGCCCACGGCGAAGTTCCCCGCGTGCCGGCGCAACGGGGTCGCGGCGAAAGCTCCTGACCCACCCAGGTCGCCGACCCGACCCCGCGTTCCTCGGCCTGGTGTGCGGGCCCGATTCCGGCGTCCGTTACCCAACCTCGCCCCGTCAACCGCCGGCGGGGTCGCGAATCACATCGAAGAGCGTCCGCCGCTTCGCGGGCGGAGGGGGATTTCGGTGTTCATTTTCGTAACCTGTTTGTAATATTTCGGACAACATGTTAGAAATTCGATCACACGAACCATGTCCGTTCCCGCGGAGCCGCCCATGAACGAGCTCAGTCGTCGGCTACGTACGCTTCGCATCGGATCGGGGATGAGCCAGTCCGAGGTGGGCAGACAGGTGGGCCTGTCGCGCTCCGCGGTGACCCAGATCGAATCCGGAAATCGCGACGTCACGGCCGAGGAGCTCGTCCGGTTTTCCACCGCCTTCGGGCGCAGCCCGGTATCTCTCCTGTCGAGGGCCGAGCGCGGTGCCGAAGAATCGGGGGGCGAGCTGGACGGAGCGCTCGGCGACGTTCTCCGCGCGCTGCCCGGACAGGGAATCAACCTCGACGAGATGCGCGCGAACCTCGTTCGGCTGATCGAGCTGGCCCGGCAGCTCACGGAAACCGAATCCACGCTCGGGGTCGCGGTGTACGGCCCCCAGGCGTTCGCGTTCCGGGGGACGAGTCCGCGAACCCACTGGGAGGCGGCGCACCAGGGCTACGCGGTCGCCGAGGAGGAACGGCAACGCCTGGATCTCGGCTCCGCTCCGATTCGCGACGTCCCGGAGACCCTGGCGACGCTCCGGGTGCGGATTTCGCGGCTCTCGCTGCCGGAGTCCGTTTCCTGCGTGTACCTGCACACCCCGGAGACCGGGGCGCTGGTCGTCGTCAACCGGCACTCGAGTCCCGAGGAACGGCGATTCTGGATGATTCACGGGTTCGCGCACCTTCTGTTCGAGCCGGAGCGGCGCTGGCTCGTGTGCTCCCGGGACGAGGTGAACCGCCGGCACGAGGTCCGGGCGAACGCCTTCGCCGGACGGTTTCTCATGCCGACACGGGGGGTGGAGCGCTACCTGCACTCGATCGGCCGGGACACCATGGGCTCGAGCCTCGGGGGCGTGCTGGAGGTCTTCTCCGACCGGGCCGCGGTCCCGAAAAACGAGTCCAGGGTGCGGGTGAACGGCCGAGCCCGGCGGGGGAGCAGGGAGTTCAACGCGTTCGAGCTCTCCCAGGTGGCCGATTACTTCGGGGTGACCCGCTCCCTCGCCGCCCACGTGCTGCGGAACGTCCGCTTCCTTTCCGACCACGCGCGCGACCGGTTGATCGACATGGCGAGCGCGGGGGAGATCGATCGCGTCCTCAGCCTGGGCCGGCAGGCCCGGGACGGCCGGGAACCCGTCGCTTTCCTCCCCCGTCTGCTGGTCCTGGCAACCGAAGCCCGGCGTCGCGGCGCGCTTTCCGCCGATCGCGTCGCACGAATTGCCGGGCTGTCGGGTCTGGACGAGGAGGAGCGCGTGCGGCTGCTCGGAACCGGCATTTCGGACCCCGCCGACGATCCCGATCCCGGCTGAGGTCGATTGGGGCGAGGGCTTCGGCGGAGTCCGCGAACCCACCGTCCGAACGCGTGATCGTCACCCAGCAACCAGGATAAGAGGAGCCACGACATGGACAACGTTCGAATCGCCATTGCGGGAATCGGCAACTGTGCCAGCTCGCTGATTCAGGGCATCGAGTACTACCGCACGCGCAACGAGTCGCAATGCCAGGGACTGATGCACGAGAGCATCGGGGGCTGGAGCGCATCGGACGTCCAGGTCGTCGCCGCGTTCGACATCGACGAGCGCAAGGTCGGTCAGCCGCTGGAAAGGGCGGTGTTCGCGGCGCCGAACTGCACCCGGGTCTTCCAGTCCGCCCTGCCGCCAAGCGGGGTTACGGTTCAGATGGGCCCGGTGCTCGACGGGGTCGCCGACCACCTGGAGAACTACGGCGATGACGAGGCATTCCGCCCGGCCGACGAAGCGCCGGTGGACGTGGTGGCGGCGTTGCGGAAATCGCAGGCCGACGTGCTCATCTGCTACCTCCCGGTCGGGTCGGAGCAGGCCGTGCGCCACTACGCCCAGGCCTGTCTCGACGCCGGGGTCGCCATGGTCAACTGCGTGCCGGTCTTCCTCGCCTCGGACCCCGAGTGGGCGGCCCGGTTCCGATCCGCGGGCCTGCCCATCGTCGGCGACGACATCAAGAGCCAGGTGGGCGCGACCATCGTCCATCGCACCCTCGGGCGCCTCTTCGCCGACCGGGGAATCAGCCTCGAACGGACCTACCAGCTCAATACCGGAGGAAACACCGACTTTCTGAACATGCTGGAACGCTCCCGCCTCCAGTCGAAGAAACGGTCGAAGACCGAGTCGGTCCAGAGCCAGCTCGACGAGCGGCTGGATGCGCACGACATCCACATCGGTCCTTCCGACTACGTGCCCTGGCAGGACGACAACAAGGTCGCCTTCATCCGGATGGAGGGGCGCGGATTCGGCGATGCGCCGCTCGAGCTCGAGCTCAGACTGTCGGTCCAGGACTCTCCCAACAGTGCGGGGGTGGTGATCGACGCGGTGCGGTGCGCCAAGCTCGGCCTCGTGCGGGGAGAATCCGGTCCGCTCGAGGCGCCGAGCGCCTACTACATGAAGAGCCCGCCTCGACAGATGCGGGACGACGCGGCGCTTCGGGCCCTCGAGTCCTTCCTGGACTCCGACGGCAGCGCATCGGCGGGGGCGCGGGACGCGGAGCCGGCGAGCGTGCCGATGGATCGGGTGAGCGAGGCGGGCGGGTGAACGCTCCGAGAGTTCGTGTCGTGGGACCTTTCTGCGCGAGCGGCCTCCACCTTCTGCGGTGCGGGCGGGCCACCGAGGTGCGCCCCCGCCCGCGAGACCACGGTTGGGGTTGGAGGTCGGCCGGTGCCTCGAGGTAACGCCGTGACCATCCGTGCCGACATGAGCCGGCATTTCGCCGAGATCTCCTCCGTCTACCGATCCGTTCGCACAACCGACCGTGAGCCGGTGGAGCGAATCGCCCGGGTGCTCGACGGGCGATCCGGGTTGGTGGAGGGCGCCGACGTCGGCTGCGGCGACGGGCGTTACGACCTCGCGATGTTCGAGGCGATTCCGAACCTGTCGCTCACCTGCATCGATGCCAGCGCAGCGATGCTGGAACAGGTCGACGCACTGCTGCGGGCAAACGGGATCGAGCGTTTCCGAACCCGGCACGCGACCGCCGAGGGTCTCGAGCTCGAGGCCGGCCGCTACGACTTCGTGTCCTCCTTCAACGCCGTGCATCACTTCGAGCTCCCCGAGTTCTTCCGGAGATCGCGCGACGGGTTGGGGGACAGCGGGGCGCTGTTCGTCTATACGCGGCTGCCCGAGCACAACGCGCGCAGCATCTGGGGACGATTCTTCCCGGGCTTCCTGGACAAGGAGACTCGTCTGCTTGCGCTCGGGGACCTCCACGGTGCGATCGAGAACACCCCGGGGCTGCGGTTCGTGAGCGCGACCTGTCTGCGGTATCCCCGGCGGGCGCCTCTCGATCGACTCGTCGAGCAAGCCCGGAGCCGGCACTACTCGACGTTCTCCCTCTACGAGCCGGACGAGTTCGAGGACTCGCTTGGCCGCTTCCGGGAAAACGTCGAACGTCGCCACGCCGGTCCGGTCGAATGGCACGATGAGAATGTTCTCGTCCACGCGGTGCGCGACGACGGCTGAGCCCCGTCGAGGGCGCGGCAGCGTGATCGAGCTCGGTTCGCGCGGTTCAACCAGCCCGGAACGACTTCCGGACTCCCCCGGATGAAGGTCCGAGGCACCTCCCATATGTGCATCCGAAGAGGACGCACATCGTTACCGGTCTCCGTCGGACGCTTCACGGACCGGGAGCCGGCAATCCCTCCCCACCCCTCCCGTCCTTCGATGGCGCCGACATCCATGTCGTTCCCGATGAGTCGGCCGCCCTCAGGGGACTTCGGGAGCCGGAAAGAGCACCGAAACGTTGCCTTGTACCGGTCGGTGCTCGACAGGAATGAAACCTCGGCTCAGCGGCAGAAGGGCCAGACCTGGTACCAGGCGCGGCAGCGGAAGCGCGATTCGCAGCGCTCGAGCTGCGACCGGTAGAGAGCCGCCGTCTCCGCGACCCTCGCCGCGGTGCGCTGCACCCCGGGCTTGCGCTTCCAGGTCCCGCGCCGGTACCCGCCCCGGCCCTCGTGGTACGCGAGATACAGGTTCCGGGCATCGCTTCGCGAGATGCCGAGCTCCTTCCAGGTCTTGTGGTTGTACCAGCCGATGAAGTCGAGCGCGTCCCCCATGTCGGAGCGGGTCCGGAAGAGCCGTCCCCGCTCCTTCTGGTACTCGCCCCACACCGGGTCCTGCGCCTGCGCGTAGCCCTTGGCCGAGGACGGCCGCCCGAGGGGAATGAACCAGAGCTTCTTGCGCGGCGGCTTCGCGCGGCTCCGATAGCTCGACTCGTGGCGGACGAAGGACATCTGGACGTGGATCGGAGTACCCCACTTCTTCGCGGACTTCCGGGCATGGTCGTACCAGTCCGGCTCCTGCTCGAAGACCGCGCAGATGTCGCCCTGGTCCTTCGGGGGCGTGGTGGCGCAGCCCGCCGCGAACACCGCGACCGCCCCCCCGAGGAGAAGCGCGCCGAGCCGGCGCACCGCCCCTTCCCTTGCGAGGCGAGGCCGCCGCCCGCCCTCCGCCCGCCGGACCGCTGCGGACATCCCGCCCGCCGGCTTCGCCGGAGCCTCTCGCGCCGGCCGGCCGGCCGGGACCGCTACCGTGTTCATCTTCGCCTCCTCGCGCTTCGTTCCCGCGGCGACCGCTTCATCCGCTCCCGGGCCGTCCGGCCGCGTCGCCCTTTCCCGCCCCGCCCCGCCCCGGCTCCCCCAGCCCCGACCCGCCCGGCGACCCCGGCTACGGCCGGTCGATGGCCTCGCGCCCGAACAGGCCCCACGGACGCACCAGAAGCATCGCGACGAGGAGGAGGTACGAGGTCACGTGACTGAACCCTCCTCCGATGATCGGGTCGAGGTACCCCGCCGCGAGGGCCTCGATCCAGCCGATCAGCATGGCGCCGACGAGCACCCCCGCGATGCTGTCGAGCCCCCCGATGATCACGATGGGAAAGACCTTGAGCCCGACGAGCACCATGTTGAAGCCGCCGCCGGTAATGTACGTCCACAGCACGCCGGCCGCGACCGCGATCAACCCCGCGAGTCCCCAGACGAGGGTGAACGCGCCCCGCACGTCAATGCCCATGGCGAGCGCGGCCTGGTTGTCGTCGGCCACGCACCGAAGCGCGATCCCGAACCGCGTCCGGGCGAAGAGCCAGCCCACCGCGCCGACGAGTGCGAGGGCGGTCGCCGCCGCCGCGAGCTCGTTGGGAGAAACGAGCACGCCTCCGGCATCCACCGCGCCGCGCGGCAGGGGCAGCTCGATGTCGCGGGGGACGCCGCTGAACAGGAACGCCGCGACCGCCCGCAGGACCGCCCCGAACCCTATGGTGATCATGATCATGCCGATGACCGGCCGTCCGACGAGGTGCCGGACCACGAACCGGCTGAACCCGGCCGCCACCGCGAACATCCCGGCTCCGCCGAACGCGAGGGCGGGGACCAGGGCGAGGCCGAACGCGTGGAGCCCCGCCGCGACGATGCCGGTCGCGAACATCACGAACTCTCCGAGCGCGAAGTTCATCACCCGGGTGGCCTTGTAGACCACCACGAAGGAGAGCGCGGCGAGCGCGTAGAGCGCTCCGGCCACCGCGCCGTTCACGCTCAGCTCGAGGAAGTACCGCATCCTGACCGCAATATTCCACCGGTTTGTCGGGTTGCGGGCGCCAATTCTCTCACCATCGCTCGACGTGCTCCCGCAAGCCGTTTGCGCCGGCCGGGCACTGGCCGAGAACGCCGCGGAAGGCCTCGGGCCGAATGCACGAACGGCGAAGCATTGTGGCAACCTGCCGTCGAGAGCCGCGCGCGACGATACCGGGGGCGGGCGGCCGGGACCAAGACGGGGAGAGGCCGCCCCTCTCCGGCGGACCCGGCGGCACCCGAGGACCGTCGCCGGCACGCGGGCGGCACCGCTCATCATCTGGGGTATCCTCCCGCGGCGGCGGACGAGAGGGACGGAGGCGGCGCGGACATGGCGGAGGAGCGGGTTCTGTGGGGTGTCGGGAGCGCTCGGGCGCTCCGGGTGCACTGGGCGCTCATCGAGCTCGGGCTCGAGTACCGGAGCGAGCGCATTCAGTCCCGTTCGGGGGAGACCGAGACCCCGGCCTACCGCCGGCTCAACCCGCGGGGGAAGATCCCGGTGCTCGAGGACGGAGGCCTCGTCCTCCACGAGAGCGGGGCCATCGTCACCTACCTGGCGGAGACCTATGGCGACGGCCGCCTGATCCCGGCGGGAGGGGCGGAACGGGCGAAGTACTTCGAGTGGATCTCCTTCATCTCCATGGAGATCGACGCCACCACCCTGTACGTCCTCCGCCGCCACGAGGCGCTGCCGGAGATCTACGGCGAGGCGCCAACCGCGAACGCCGCCGCGCGCGGCTACTTCGACCGCATGATCACCGCCGCGGCGCGCGACCTCGAAGACGGCCGGACGTACCTCCTCGGGCCGGAGTTCTCCGGCGCGGACATCCTGATGACGACCTGCCTCGACTGGGCCCTCGCCTACCGCGTGCCCCTGCCCGGGCCGTGGCTCGCCTACCGCGACCGCACCACCGCACGGCCGGCGCACGAGCGGGCGGTGGCCGCGAACGCGGTGCCCTGACCCGGGCATCGGAGCCGGATTTCGCATCCGACGCGGCGGGGACGGTCCTCGGGCGCGAGAAATCGGGAAAATTCGCCCCGCCGGGCGCGCAAGTTGCGCCGCGTTTCGGTATCCTCGCGCCCCGCGGGCGATTGCGCGACCCGGGTCCGGGAGACGAGTCCGACGATGCGGGAGGAAGATTGAGCGAACGGACGATGACGGGGGTCGAGCGCGGAGAGCCCCGGCGCGGCGCGGCCTGGCCGGACGAGATCTACCGGGTGCTCCGCGAGTTCGACGTGACCCAGTTCGCCTACGTGCCGGACGCGGGCCACAAGGTGCTCATCGATCGTTCCCTCGCGGACCCGGCGGTGCATTCGATCCCCCTCACCACCGAGGAGGAAGGCGTCGGGCTGCTCGCCGGGGCCCATCTCGGGGGAGCACGCGCGGTCCTCCTCATGCAGTCGAGCGGCGTCGGCAACTGCATCAACTTCCTCTCCCTCGCGAAGGGCGGGCAGTTCCCCTTCCTGATGCTGGTGAGCATGCGAGGCGACTTCGGGGAAGGGAATCCGTGGCAGATCCCGATGGGGCAGGCGGTCGCGCCGGTCCTCGACGCCATGGGGGTCATCTGCATCCGGGCCGACGAGCCCGGCGACGCGGCCGCGACGGTGCGCGCCGCCGCGACCATGGTGTTCCAGTCGGGGCAGGCGGTGGCGGTACTGCTCACCCAGAAGCTCATCGGGGCAAAGCCGTTCTGAGCGGCGGGACGGGCGGAACCTTGGACCACTCCCTCGAGTTCTCCCTCGACCGCAACGAGGCGGTGCCGCGGCTCGTCGGACGCCACGAGGACTTCCTCGTGGTGGCGGGACTCGCGGGGACCGCCCGCGACCTCACCTATCTGAGCGGCGATGCGCCGCACGTGTTCGCCCTCGCGGGCGCCATGGGCGCGGCCACCCCGATGGGGCTCGGCCTCGCCCTCGCCCGCCCCGATCGCCGGGTGCTGGTGGTGACCGGAGACGGCGAGCTCCTCATGAACGTCGGCTCGCTCGCGACCGCGGCGGTGGTGAACCCCCCGAACCTCGCCATCGTCTGCGTCGACAACGGACACTACGGGGAGACCGGCTACCAGAAGAGCCACACCAGCCTCGGAGTGGACCTCGAGCAGATGGCGATCGGGGCGGGCATCCGCACCACGCGCACGATCCGGCGTGCGGAGGACATACCGGAAGCCTCGCGCCTCATCCGCGAAGGCAACGGCACCTCGTTCGTGCTGATGCGGGTGCGGCCCAACGAATCACCGCCCCACAAGCGCGACCTCGACCCCACATCGGAGAAGCTCCGCTTCCGGAGCGCGCTGCTCGACGGAGACCACGACGCACCCCGCCCATAGGACGAAACGGCACATGAAGATCACCAACACCGCGAAGAACCGCCTCGAATTGGGCGAGCTGGCCCTCGGCATCGGGCTCCGACAAGCGCGGACCGTCGACATCGGCAAGATCATGAAGACCTGCGGCTACGACTGGCTGTTCATCGACATGGAGCACAACTCGATGTCCATCGACACCGCGGCCCAGATCAGCGTTGCGGCCCAGGACGCGGGGGTCGCGCCGATCGTGCGGGTACCGGGGTTCCAGCACTTCCACGCGAGCCGGGCCCTGGACGGCGGCGCGCAGGGGGTGGTCGTGCCGCACGTGGACACCGCGGAGGTCGCGGCGGAGATGGTCAGCAACTGCAAGTACCCGCCGGTGGGGCACCGTTCGGTGACCGGAAGGCTTCCCCAGGTGAACTTCGAGGCCCATCCGCAGGACGAGGTGACCCGCTCGGTCAACAACGCCACCCTGGTGGTGGTGATGGTGGAGACCCCGACCGCGGTGGAGAACGTCGAGGCGATCGCGGCCGTGCCCGGCGTCGATTCGGTGCTCGTCGGAACGAACGATCTGTGCACCGAGATGGGCATTCCGGGCGCGGTCGGAGACGCCCGCATCCAGGAGATCATGGAGCGGGTCGTCGCGGCGTGCCGGGCCCACGGCAAGCACCCGGGGCTCGGCGGGGTCTACGAACCGCCCCTCATGGAGCGGTACGTCCGGATGGGGATGCGGCTCATCCTCTGCGGCAACGATCTCACGATGATGATGGCGGCCGCCCAGGAGCGAAGCGCCCGCATGCGCTCGATCTCGCTCTAATACCTCTCATCAGAGGTACTAGCCCGGAAATTTCACCAACTTTCGTCGCGAGGGCGCCGAGACGGCGCTGTGGCTGGCCGCACGGACCGAAAGAGCGCATGCGCGCTGCTGAAGGGCGAGCCGGAGACAGACGAAGCGCCGGTGGCGCTTCGTCCCGGC
>JAJECB010000349.1 GCA_022822245.1 Gammaproteobacteria bacterium | reverse complement strand
CTGGCGCCGGCCGATGTGGGCCTGGTGGACCACCCGGGTGCGGATCGCGATGCGGTCGCCCCTCGCCTGGACGGCGTTCCGCACCACGTTCAGCACCGCCTGCACGAGCTGGTCGAAGCTCCCGAGGAGGGTGGGGATGCTCGGGTCATAGTCGCGCGCGACCGCGACCCGCGGCGCGGCCTCCGCCTCGACGAGGGCGCACACGTGCTCGGTGACGCGGTGCAGGTTGACGGGCTCGCGCTCCGCGGGCGCATCGGGCATCAGCAGCCGGTCCACGAGCAGGCTCAGGCGGTCCGCCTCGGAGATGATGATTCCGGTGTACTCCGCAAGGTCGTCGGCCGTCCTCGCCCCGAGCTCGCGCTCGAGGAGCTGGGCGGCCCCGCGGAGCCCCCCGAGGGGGTTCCGGATCTCGTGGGCGAGCCCGCGCACCACCGCTTCCACCGATTCGCTCTGCGTCAACAGCCGGCCCTCGTGGCTCATGCGCTGATGGTGCTCGATGTCCGCCATCTCGAGGAGCACGCCTCCTCCTCCGCCCAGGTTCGCGCCCTCGCCCTCGCCCCCATCTTCGCCCTCTCCGAGGGGGGTCGCGGTGCAGTCGACCCGCCGCCGCCCGAGCCGCATGTTCCGCTCGATGCACGCCCGCCCGCCGGCGAGGGCCCGGCGAGCGAGCTCCGTCGCCTCGTCGCCGCGCGCCACCCGGGCGAAGGCAAGCCCCGCGCTCCGGCGCGCGCTCGTCTGAAGCAGCGTCTCCGCCGCCGGGTTGAGGGCCACCACCCGGAACGCGCCGTCAAGCACGACCGCCGCCGTGCTCATGTTCTCGAGGATGCGCTGCGTGAGGGCCGGGTGCATGTGCCTCGTTCGGGGCGGCCGCGGGAGCCGGAAGCGGCTCCCCACCGCCCCTCGGTCGCCCTGCGGCCGCCCCCTCTCCGGCCCCTCAGAGGCTGTAGTACATGTCGAACTCGCAGGGGTGGGTCGCCATCAGCATCCGATCCACTTCCTCCATCTTGAGATCGATGTACGCGTCGATCATGTCGTCGGTGAAGACCTCCGACGCGGTGAGGAACTCCCGGTCCTCGCGCAGTTCGTCGAGGGCCTCGGCGAGGGTCGCGCAGATGTGGGGAATGCTCCGCTCCTCCTCGCGGCTCAGCTCGTAGAGGTCGCGGTCGATCGGATCGCCGGGGTCGATCCGGTTCCGGATGCCGTCGATCCCCGCCATCATCATCGACGCGAAGGTGAGGTAGGGATTGCCGTTCGAGTCCGGGAACCGCACCTCGACCCGGGCTGCGTCGGGGTCGTGCACGAAGGGGATGCGCACCGAGGCCGACCGGTTCGTCGCGGAGTACGCGAGCAGGGTCGGGGCCTCGAAGCCCGGCACGAGCCGCTTGTAGGAGTTGGTGCCGGAGTTGGTGAACGCGTTGAGGGCCCGGGCGTGTCTGAAGATGCCCCCGACGTACCACAGGGCCTCCTGGGAGAGCCCGCCGTAGAGGTCGCCGGGGAAGAGGTTCCGCCCGTCCTTCGCGAGCGACTGGTGGACGTGCATGCCGTTGCCGTTGTCCCCCACCATCGGCTTCGGCATGAAGGTCGCGGTCATGCCGAAGGAGGCGGCGACGTTGTGCACCACGTACTTGAGCATCTGGACCTGGTCGGCCTTCGCTACGAGAGTCGCGGCGCCGGTCCCGATCTCCGCCTGCCCGCCGGTGCCCACCTCGTGGTGGTGCATCTCCACCTCGAGCCCCACTTCCTCCAGGGTGAGGCACATGGCGGAGCGCACGTCGAAGAGGGAATCCACCGGAGGCACCGGAAAGTAGCCGCCCTTGAGCCGGACGCGGTGGCCGCGGTTGCCCTCCCACTCGGAGTCCCACGCCCCTTCGGAGGACCGGATCTCGTAGAAACAGTGGTTGACGCCGTCGCCGAAGCGCACGTCGTCGAAGATGAAGAACTCGGGCTCGGGCCCGAAGAGGGCGAAGTCCGCGATGCCGGTCGACGCGAGGTACGCCTCCGCGCGCCTGGCGACGGTGCGCGGATCGCGGTCGTAGCCTTCCATGGTGTCGGGGACGAGCACGTCGCAGCGAAGGATGAGGGTCGGCTCGTCGCGGAAGGGATCGACGACCGCGCTCGCGGCCTCGGGCATCAGCACCATGTCGGACTTGTCGATGCTCCGCCAGCCCGCGATCGATGAGCCGTCGAACATCTTGCCCGTCTCGAAGAACCGTTCATCGACCACCCTCGCGGGTACCGTCGAGTGCCGCTCCTTGCCGCGGGTATCGGTGAACCTCAGGTCCACGAACTTCACGTCCTCGTCCCGGATCTTCCCGATGACATCGGATGGGGTTGCCATGTCTTGCTCCTTTGCGGTCGGCCCGGGGGCCGGGCGGCTTGGCTGTCACCCGCTTGTCAACGCGGGGGTCCACCTGAAGACAATGCAGGAACCGTGCCAATAACCGGTGGTCCGCCCCGCTGGCGAGCGGCGAATGCGGTACGCCTCCTTCCGCGTCCTGCCGCGCCGCCGAGGGTGCAGGGTTTCAAGCGGCCCGGGCCGCTACGCGTGTCCTGCCGCCGGCGCCCGAAATGGCAACAAGGCGGGGCTCCGTTCGACCGCGCGCACCATTTTAGTGCGTAATCGAAAGTCATGCCCCGGAACAGTGCAAAGCGCAGGACCCATTCAGAGTGAGCCCGTGCGGAGGAGGAAACGGGGCGGCCCGACCCTGGGCGTCCCGTTCAAAGCCCTCATCGGTTTGATGTTCATATGATACATTGATTCATCCCAAAAACGACGGAAGGCTTCAGATGACCGCAGGGACTTCGGGGAGCACGTCGCGACTCTCGGTGCTCCCTCAACCCACTCTGGCCGAGATCCGTGGCGGTCTGCCCACCAGCTTTCTGGAGCGCCTGAAGGACTCTCTGGAGGTGACGGAGACGCAGCTTGCGAGTGTGGTCGGTATTGCGCGTCAGACCCTGGTGCGGCGCAGGAGTCAGGGGGTCCTGCGCCGGGATGAGGGTGATCGTGCCGCCATGGTAGCCAAGGTATTCAACACGGCCGTGTCGTACTTCGACGGCAACCGGGAATACGCCCTCGACTGGCTGAAGCACCCCAATCCCGCGCTGGGGGGAGAGACACCGCTCGGGCGCGCGGACACCGCCACCGGGGCGGAGGACGTGATCGACCTGCTTGGCCGCCTGGAGCATGGCATACCGACGTGAAGGTGTGGCGAATCGCGAAGTCCGGGCACGCGGGCAGCGTCGAGGACATGTTGAGCGGTGAGGGCGCCGCCAGGTACGGCGGCAGGTGGAACCCCAAGGGGGTGCCCGCCGTGTACTGCAGCGAGAACTCGTCGCTGGCGGCACTGGAAATTCTTGCCAACCTGGTCCGCCTGTCCACGTTCCCGAGCTACCGTATCCTGGACCTCGATGTTCCCGATGACTCGATCACCGCACCGCCCGGACCCATCGGCGATACCCGGCGGACCGGCGCCGAGATGCTCCGAATCCACCTTGCGATCATGGCGCCGAGCTTCGTGAATCCGCTCGAGCACAATGTCGTGATCAATCCGGCCCACCCCGACTTCGACCGGGTGCTCCCCGGAACGCTCCGGCCCTTCGTGTTCGACCGCAGGCTGGCGCATCCATAGGGGGTCGAGGGTGGTTGCACGGCCGCTACCCAAGCGGGCCCCTCGGACAACCGAGCACGCCGGGCGGACACCGACATGGGCGGATTCTCTGTCACGGCGTCACCTGAGCGATTGCCGGTCACCATGAAACCACCGCCCGACCGACAAGCCTTCATCCCGACCCCCGGCGCGCGCGTCGTCGTGCGCGATGCGGAGTGGATTGTCCGGCGGGTAGACCACGCGCCGGGCGGGTACCAGTTAGTCTGCGACGGCGTCTCCGAGCTCGTACGGGGACGCGAGGCCGTCTTCCTCACCGCGCTCGAGCCCGCCATCGAGGTGCTCGATCCGGCGAAGACGAAGCTGGTTCCCGACAGCTCCGCCCAGTTCACCGACAGCATCCTCTACATGGAGAGCCAGCTTCGTCAGGCCGTGCCGAACGACGCGGAGATTCACGTCGGGCACACCGCCGCCATGGATCTCGTCCCCTATCAGCTCGACCCGGCGCGCCTCACGCTTGCGCGGCCCCGCCAACGCATCCTGATCGCCGATGCAGTCGGCCTTGGCAAGACCCTGGAAGCCGGCATCCTGGTGAGCGAGCTCATCGCTCGGGGGCGCGGCCAGCGCATTCTCGTGCTCGCGGTGAAGAGCATGCTGACCCAGTTCCAGAAGGAATTCTGGAACCGTTTCACGATTCCCCTCACCCGCCTGGATTCGATCGGCATTCAGCGGGTGCGGAGCCGCATTCCGACCAACCACAACCCGTTCTACTACTACGACAAGGCGATCATCTCCATCGACACCCTCAAACAGGACGCGGAATACCGTACGTATCTGGAAGAGGCGCGGTGGGACATCATCGTCATCGACGAGGCGCACAACGTGGCCGACCGGGGTACGGGCTCCCTGCGGAGCCGCCTCGCGAAGCTGCTGGCGAGGCAGTCCGACACCCTCATCATGCTCTCGGCCACCCCGCACGACGGCAAGGCGCGCAGCTTCGCCAGCCTGGTCAACATGCTGGATGCCACCGCGATCACCAACCCCGACGAGTACACGAAGGCAGACTTCCGCCCCGGGCTCGTGGTCCGCCGCTTCAAGAAGGACGTGCAGGAGCAAGTGCGCGAGGCGTTCCAGGACCGGGAGGTGTTCTCTCCGCGATTCCCCGCGTCGATGGAGGAAGAGGCGGCGTATGAGACATTGCTGTCCGTCCCCATCGCCGGCCGCGGGGCTGACACCGCGAGCCGCGACCTCTTCACGGTGACCCTGGAGAAGGCCCTCTTCTCGAGCCCCGCGGCCTGCCTCGAGACCGCGGCGGACCGTGTCCAGCGACGAGAGCGGGAGATCGCCGACGGCAAGGACAGCGCGGCCCGGCAAGCGGAAGTCGCCGGCCTGCATGAGCTCCGGACCGCGCTCGAACGGATCGTCCCCGCGACCCACGCCAAGTACCAGGCGCTGCTCGCCGCGATCCGCAACAACCAGCCGTTCGTCTGGAAAGCCGACGACGCGGCCGACCGTCTCGTCATCTTCACCGAACGCATTGCGACCCTGAACTGGCTGAAGACGCAGCTCACCACGGATCTCGCGCTCAAGCCCGGTCAAGTGGAGACCCTCCACGGCGGCATGAGCGACGTCGAACAGCAGCGTGTCGTGGAGGACTTCGGGAACGCTCAACGCCCGGTGCGGCTCCTGATCTGCTCGGATGTCGCCTCCGAGGGCATCAACCTGCATTACCAATGCCACCGCCTGATTCACTTCGACCTGCCCTGGTCGCTGATGGTCTTCCAGCAGCGAAACGGCCGGGTGGATCGCTACGGCCAGACCGCCACGCCGCGGATCGTCTACCTGGTGACCGAGAGCGCCAATCCGACGATTCGGGGCGACACGCGCATCCTCGAAGTCCTGATGGAGAAGGACGAGCAGGCATACAGGAACATCGGCGATCCGTCCGTGTTCATGGACGTGCACGACGTCCACGAGGAGGAGCGGATCACCGAGCGGGCCATCGCGCACGGCGAGCCGGCCACGGACTTCGACCGCCGCCTGACCCCGACACCGAACGAGGGCGAGAGCCTGCTCGCGATGTTCCTGCGGCCGGAGGGCGGTGACGGCGGAACACGGGACGATGAAGTCGGGACGCAGGGCGGCGCCGCCGCGATGCGAGGCGGAGAGGCTGGAACGCGGGGTGTCGAGACCGGGACGTGGCCGTCCGCCGCGCCCCCGGCCCCGCCCCCACCTCCGCTCTCGCTCTTCGAGAGCGATCTCGCGTACTGCGAAGCGGCCCTCCATCGGCTCCAAGCGAGGAGCGGCGATGCGGACGGTGCAGCCGACACGACCATCATGCCGGTCCGCATTCGCTTCCGGGTCGACGCCGACTCAAAGACCCTCACCCTGGACGCGCCGGACGACCTGGTAGCCCGCTATCGCTACCTGCCGCCGGAGATCCTCCCGGACAGCCGCCGCTTCGTCCTCACCACCGACCGGCGCCGCATGTCCGAAGCGATCGCGGAGAGCCGCCGGACGGAGTCGGCCTGGCCCCGCATGCACTACCTGTGGCGGCTGAGCCCGGTGGTCGGGTGGCTGAACGACCGGGTGCTGGCCGCGTTCGGCCGCTCCGAGGCGCCCGTTCTCGCCGGGGTCCCCGGCCTCGTGCCGGGCGAGGCGGTGTTCGTCTTCTCCGGCCTGGTGCCGAACCGGAAGAGCCATCCCCTCGTCCATGAATGGATCGCCGTCTCCTTCCGCGACGGAGCGTTGTCGGAGCTGATCCCGTTCACGAACCTGGTCGAGCGCACGGGCCTGGGGCGCCGGGGCCACGCCAACCGTCAACCGCCCGTGGACGTGCCTTCCCTCTCGCGGCTCCTGACGGAGGCCGTACACCGCGCCCGGGAGCACTTCATCGAACGCCGCGACGCGTTCGAGGAAGCCATCAATGCGAAGCTCGACGTCGAGGTAAGAGCACTGGACGAATTCAGGGCCCGCCGCCTGCGGCAGTTGGAGCTCGACATCTTCCAGTCCGATCAGGCGGAGCACTTCAAGCAACGCCGAGACGAGCAGGCCCGCCAGGAGGTCGAGACCATCCACGACGAATACTGGGAGTGGATCCAGGAGACCATGACCACCGAGCCCCACCCCTGGATCAGGATCGTCTGCGCGATGACTCCGCTCCCGGGTTAGAGCTCGCGGTGCGTCCGGCGCACGGGCGCCCGCTCCGCCATATGGAGGCGGGTACGGGTGACGATCCCGGGTGTCGGTGGTACTGTTCTGCCAGCGGGGATACACCTTCCGGTCGCGGAGCCGATCGCAGCGGAGCAGGACCACGAACATCAACGCCAGCATCGTCGATCTTCGAGTAACAGGCATCGTTGATGCCAACCCGGAATGGTTTCCGTGGCCGGACGAGAACAAGCGTAAATCCGCCGCGTTCGTGGTCCTGTGCATGTCTGAAGCCCTCGGCTTCGCACTCGACGAATGCGCGGAAATGCTGACCGAAGGTGGGAACGATGCCGGGGTGGACGGCCTGTACATGAGCGACGTCGAAGGCGGGGAGTTCTTCGTGACGATTTTCCAGGGCAGGTACAAGGTAAAGGATCTCGGCGGCACCGCCAACTTTCCCGAAAACGGCGTCCATTCAGCTCTGAACGCCACTCGGGTGTTGTTCGATCCTGATCGCCCCGTCGTGTTGAACGAGAGAATCGCACCGAAGATCGCCGAGGTGCGTTCGTTCATTCAAGATGGCTACCTGCCGACCGTGCGCGTGGTTCTCTGCAATAACGGCGCGAGGTGGACGGATCAGGCCAATACCTGGATCCACGAAGCTGAGCAAGAATATCGAGATCAATTGGAATTCCTGCATTTCAACCACGACGCGATCGTGCGCTCCATGCAACGAGGGAAGCGCATAGACGCCACCTTGATGCTGAACGGCAAGGCGATCATCGAGGACATGAACTTCATGCGCGTACTCGTTGGCCGGCTGGCGGTCCAGGAAGTGGGACGTCTATTTGACGAGTACGGAGAGCGACTGCTTCAACGCAACATTCGGCGTTTTCTGGGACACGCCAATCGCGTAAACGCCGATATTCGCAATACCCTTCTCGATCAAGATCGCTCCGACAGGTTCTATTTCTACAACAATGGCATCACCCTGGTCTGCGATCGGTTCGACTACAACGCGTTCCAGAGCTCGGACTATCAAGTGCAGTTGAAGAATGTGCAGGTAATCAATGGCGGTCAGACCTGCAAGACGATCCAGCGAACCTTGAAAGAGAATGGTGGCCAGGTCGGTGAATCCGCCTACGTCATGGCTCGCATTTACCAGTTGCCCGACGAATCGGACGAGGTGGTGCAAGAAATCACCAAGGCCACCAACAGTCAGAGCCCCGTGGATCTCCGGGACTTGCGCTCGAACGACGAAGTGCAGAGGACTCTGGAACTGGGGATCAAGGACTTGGGCTTCAGTTACAAACGCCATAGGGAAGAGGGTTCAGGTGGTCCCGAGATCATCACGAGTGCCACTGTCGCCGAAGCAGTACTCGCGATCTGGCGCCGAAGGCCGCATCAGGCGAAGTACCGACGCCGGGAGCATTTCGGAAGGCTGTACGATCTTATTTTCAAGGATCTCAACGCGACCCAAGCGGTAGTCGCAACGCTGATCTACAGAGCGGTCGAAAAGGTGAGGAAAGAGCACGTGGAGGGAGCACCGAGCTTCCTCCCGTATGCGTCCCACCATCTGTCCATGATAGTTGGACACTCAATCCTGCGGGACTTGCCACTCGAGATCAACGAGATCTCCCACCGGGATTTCGACGCCATCAGGACCGCGCTGCAAGAGAACGGGGAGCGCTACCACGCGTTCGCGATCGTGTCGGTGAGTGACGCCCTCCGAGCCTGCTATGGCGACCGCGACATCTCGCTTCAGCAACTCGCCGCCACCTTCCGCCGCGGCGACCTACTCGAGATGCTGAACGCGGATGGACCTGCGCTTGCCTGACGCGCGGCTCGAACGCGCGGTAGCGTGGGAAAGATGAGCGCCCGCTCCGGCATCCGAAACGGCCACAGACCCGCGCGAGCCGCCGGGCGGGGCGCCGGACGCTAATCGGCCGCGAACCATGCCCGCCACCTTCACCGGTATCCAGAACGAGAACGAGTTCTACAGCCACCATTACCTCGCGGAGCTCTTTGCCAACGACATCCAGGGCACGACCGCCCGCTGGCGCGAGCCTGCCGCCGAGAGCACGGGCCGAAGTGAAACGGCTCCCGATCAGACCCTGCGCGGTCTCGCACGCCCTTACCTCAGGTTCCGGCAGGAGTTCGGTCGGACTCGGACAGACGAGACCCGCGTTCGCCTGCAACGCGACTGGTTCCGCCTGCTTCTGACCGCGCTCGGCTACGACTTCGAGCCCGAAAATCACGTCCTTGACGGCGGCGCGCAACGGCGAAGCCGCGGCGCCGACAACGGCGACGAAGTGCCGGTGCTCTCCGCAACCGGAATCCGGAACGGTGCGGCGCAGCTTCTCGTCCTCGGCGCCTACGACCCGGACGGGGAGGACGAGGACCCGCTCTCGCTCCGACCCCACCGGGCGCAGTTCCACGGCGAGGCCCCGCCAGCGGAATCGCTGCTCGGAGAGACCTGGAACGACATCATCACGCGCCGCATCTTCGGCGCGGAGCATCCGGCGCGCTGGGTAATCCTGCTCGCGCCGCGCCAGATCCTGCTGATCGAGCGGGGCAAGTGGACCCACAACCGCCTGCTGCGGTTCGTTCTCGACGACATCCTCGGTCGGCGCGAGGCACCTACCCTGCAAGCCACCGCCGCCCTCCTCCACCGCG
>JAJECB010000037.1 GCA_022822245.1 Gammaproteobacteria bacterium | reverse complement strand
GGACGTGCGGGTGGCGGCGAAGGGGGGCGGTTCGGAGAACAAGGCCCGGTTTGCGATGCTGAATCCGAGCGACAGCATCGTCGACTGGGTGCTGCGGACGGTGCCCGGAATGGGCGCCGGGTGGTGCCCGCCGGGGATGCTCGGGATCGGGATCGGAGGGACCGCCGAGAAGGCGATGGTGCTCGCCAAGGAGGCGCTGCTCGATCCCATCGACATGCACGAGCTGCTCGCGCGCGGGCCGGCCGGTCCGACCGAGGAGCTCCGGGTCGAGCTCTACGAGAAGGTCAACGCGCTCGGGATCGGCGCCCAGGGCCTCGGGGGGCTCACCACCGTGCTCGACGTGAAGGTCAAGGAGTTCCCCACCCACGCGGCGGGGTTGCCGGTCGCGATGATCCCCAACTGCGCGGCGACCCGGCACCTGCACTTCGCGCTCGACGGCAGCGGCCCCGCGGAGTTCGCGCCGCCGAGCCTCGAGGACTGGCCGGACGTGACCTGGGAGGCGGGGGAGGGCGCCATCCGGGTGGATCTCGACCGCCTGACGAAGGAGGAGGTGGCGGCCTGGCAGCCGGGGGACCGGCTGCTCCTGAGTGGCCGGATGCTGACCGGGCGCGACGCGGCCCACAAGCGGATCGCGGACCTCTTCGAGCGGGGCGAATCGCTCCCGGAGGGCGTCGACTTCACGAACCGGGTGATCTACTACGTGGGTCCGGTGGACCCGGTGCGCGACGAGGTGGTGGGGCCGGCCGGTCCGACCACCGCGACCCGCATGGACAAGTTCACCGAGATGATGCTCGGGCGCACCGGGCTTGCCGCGATGATCGGCAAGGCGGAACGCGGCCCCACCGGCATCGAGGCGATCGCCCGGCACGGAGCGGCGTACCTGATGGCGATCGGCGGCGCCGCATACCTCGTGTCGAAGGCGATCCGCAAGTCCCGGGTGGTGGCGTTCGAGGACCTCGGCATGGAAGCGATCTACGAGTTCGAAGTGGAGGACATGCCGGTGACGGTGGCGGTCGACAGCCGCGGCACCTCGGTGCACCGGACCGGCCCCGCGAAGTGGCGCGGGATCATCGGCAAGCTGCCGGTGGAGGTGGCGGCCTGAGCCGGGCGATCGCTCCGGGGCGGGCCGGCGGCGCCACGGCCGTGGGGACCGGGTGCGGACCTCTCGCGAGCGCGGGAAGAACCGGGCCGGACCCCTGCCCGCCGATCGGCAACGAAGGAGGAGGATGACGATGAGCGATGTGGTGGCAAAGAAGGGCCGGGTGGTCAAGAGCGACGCCGAATGGCGGGCCGAGCTCACCCCGCTCCAGTACCACGTATGCCGCGAGAAGGGCACGGAGCGTGCGTTCACCGGCGAGTACCATGACTCGAAGCACCCCGGCACCTACCGGTGCGTGTGCTGCGGAACCCCGCTCTTCGAATCGTCGACCAAGTTCGATTCCGGCACCGGGTGGCCGAGCTTCTGGGCGCCGGCGGACGAGGACAACGTCCGCACCGAGGAGGACCGGAGCTTCTTCATGGTCCGCACCGAGGTGATGTGCAGCGTGTGCGACGCCCACCTCGGCCACGTCTTCCCGGACGGACCGGCCCCCACCGGGCTCCGCTACTGCATGAACTCCGCCTCCCTGCGCCTCGACGAGGACGACGACCCCCGAACGTAGAAGCGAGCCCCCGCCCACCCGTGGCGGGGTGCCTTCCGCACGTCCCGGCCCTGCGCCGCATATTCCCGGGCGGGCTTGCCCGGCCGCAGCCCTCGCATGCCGAAGTGTGCGAGGAGCGATTCCGCGGTCTCGCCCTCGCTTGTGCATGTCGTCCCTTCCGTACACGCGGTCGCGAACCTTGTCGAGTCAATCGCTTCCGGAGGGGGCTCTTCCCCATGTGTGCGGGAAGCTGACGGATATCAGTACGTTCGACGGTGGATGTTCCGTCGCGCGCGTGCGCACGGGGGTGCATTCGAGGGGCGGATGCGATTCGCTGTCCGGCGGTTGCGCGCGTTCGGGCAAAGCAAGGATGCACGGAGCACTGAAAGTTGCGCGAAAGAGATTTCGCGCAAATATACTTGCGCGATTTGATGAAAGTTGCGCGAAAATAATCTACGCGCAACAATAACTGCACGAAACTTGGCAAGCTGCGCGCAGAGAGTCTCCGCGCAACAAATCTGAAGAGACATCCGTGGCGAAACGCATTCCCGAGTCGGAGTTCGCGGTCATCGAGGCCGCCGTCCGCCCGCATCTCGCCGGGTGCACGGCACGCCAGATCGCGCTGGACGCGGGGACCGATCTGCCATTCCGCACCCTCCAGTATCGCCTCAAGTCCCTGGTGGAGGCGGGGCGTCTCGTCAAGGAGGGGCTGGGGCGCGGCAGCCGATATCGGCTTCCGGCAATGGCGGAACGTGGCGATGCCCGGGAGGCCGGGGCAGATGCGCGAGAGGAAGCACTCATACCTCTCTCGAAGGGTAGCGTCGCGATCCGGAAGCATCTCCGCCTCCCTCTCGCCGCCCGGACCCCCGTGGGCTACGACCGGGGCTTTCTCGATTCCTACCGGCCCAACGAGAGCGCGTATCTCTCCCCCCACGAGAGCGCGCATCTCGAAGCGGTGGGCCGTCCGAAGATGGCCGAGCAGCCGGCGGGAACGTACGCGCGCCGTATCCTGGACCGGCTCCTCATCGACCTCTCGTGGAACTCGAGCCGCCTGGAGGGCAATACCTACTCCCTCCTCGACACGAGGCGCCTCATCCGGTTCGGAGAAGAGGCCGAGGGCCGGGAGCGGCTCGAAGCGCAGATGATCCTAAACCACAAGGACGCGATCGAGTTCCTCGTCGAAGCGGGAGAGGACGTCGGCTTCAACCGCTACACGATCCTCAACCTGCACGCGATGCTCGCCAGCAATCTGCTGTCGGACGAGGCCGCGGTGGGCCGGCTGCGGCACATTGCGGTCGGCATCCAGGGGTCCGCCTTCCTCCCCCTGGAGATGCCGCAGCTCATCGAGGAATGCTTCGACCAAGTGCTCGCTACGGCCGCCGCCATCCGGGACCCGTTCGAGCAGGCATTCTTCTTCATGGTGCAGTTGCCGTACCTCCAGCCCTTCGACGACGTGAACAAGCGCGTGTCGAGACTCGGCGCAAATATCCCGTTCATCAAGGCGAACCTCTGTCCGTTGTCGTTCACCGGCGTTCCACCGTCCGCCTACACCGAGGCCGTTCTCGGGGTGTACGAGCTGAACCGGATCGATCTCCTGAAGGACGTGTTCATCTGGGCGTACGAGCGATCCGCGGCCAGCTACGCCGCCGTGCGGCAGTCCGTCGGCGAGCCCGATCCCTTCCGGCTGCGGCACCGCGACGCACTGCGCGAGGTCGTCGCCGGGATCGTGCGTGAGGGCATGGACCAAGCCGCCGCACTCGCCCATGTCGCCTCCGAGGCGGAAAGCCGCATGAGCCCCGCCGACCGCGAGGCGTTCCGAGACCTCGCCGAGCGCGAGCTCCTCGGCCTGCACGAGGGCAACTTCGCCCGCCACGGAATCACGCCCGCCGAGTTCGGAGCATGGCGCCGGCGCTGGGCCGCCGTCCCCCGATAGCCCCTCTCGACATTCGCCGCTCCGATACTCTCGACAACCCGTCCTCGACAGTCGACGTTCCTTGCCCAGTGTGTATCACGGCAAGCTCCTCCCCAAGAGGAGCTAGGCCGGGCGGCTCGAGCCCATCGAAGACGATCGTCCACGCGGCACCGTTGCCCCTCGCCAGAGGCGCAAACTCGGCGACGAGCCGCCCTGCGAGCTTGCGGCGTAGCGCAGGAACCCAATGTCTGCGTGCACCGGATTTCATTGAACGCCGCCGCCCCCAAGCGTATCTTTGATGCATCTTGTGTGCTCGATCTCGCAACGAGTGTGGTTTCTCTACCGCCGTGACTGGATTCTCGGTCGAGAAGTGCGCACTTCAGGTGCCCGTCGCGGGGTCACTGTGGTGTATGGATGGCGTACGTTTGTGGGGCGTCGGTCTCAGGTATGGTTGGATTCGCCCCTTCGCGCTGACGTGATCTTCGATGAGGAGAATCGAGCCGCTCGGATGAGAATGCGCTCGGTCTCGTCTCTTCTGTTTCGACTCGGCTTCGACGGGCGAGGGTTCCCATGAGGATGGAACGAGGGAGCGGCCCGACTGGCCAAGCACGGCTGGCGCCCGAGCGTTGGCCCTCGGTCGGATGTGGTGCGGGCAGTCAACCGGCATCGGAACCTTCCGTTGACAAACTACGATTATGTAGTTACTTTTCTGTCGTGATAAGGAGGTTGGTCGTTGCGTTGGACATGGGACGACAACAAGAACCGAGTCAACCGGCAGAAGCATGGTCTGAGCTTCGAGACGGCCGCGCTTGTCTTCGACGATCCGCTGATGGCGCAGCGTCGCGACCCGCGTTCGGACGAAGAGCGCTGGCACACCATCGGCGCGATCGGCGGCGTGGTGGTAATCGTGGCGCACACGTGGCCCGAACCGCGGCACGGGACGGAGGTCGTCGTGGGGCGCATGATCAGTGCCCGGAAAGCCACCGCGCACGAGAGGAGGGCGTATGAAGAAGGGGACTTCTGAATCACTCTTGGAGAGGCAGAAGGCGGAAATCGAGGCCCTTGCGGCCCTTCCGGATGACGATATCGATACGAGTGACCTGCCCGAGATTCTGGATTGGTCCGGGGCGAGGCGCGGTCTCCTGTATCGTCCCGTCAAGCAGCAGATCACGCTGAGACTGGACGCGGACGTCGTGGCGTGGTTCAAGGCGAACACCCCGGGCGGCCGGGGATACCAGACGGAGATCAATCGCGTGCTTCGCGAACATGCTCGGCGAGCGCCCGCTCGCGCATAGTCTCGCGCCACCGACCGCGATCTCTCCTCCGGACGGGGAACGACCTCTCCCGCGGAGTCCTCGTCAACTGCGAGGCGAAAGCGGCCTTTCCCGTGTGCACCTGTCTCGGGGACGCGCCCTTTGTGCTTCGGTTTCGGATTCGGCCCTTTCGGGACATCCCCGAGTCGGGCTTTGAGACGGTGTCGCCAAACGGAAGCCGTTGGTGCGCTTGGCGGGGTTACATGGAGTTGGGGAGGGCGAGGGCGAGCCAAGGCAGCAGGACGAGCAGGGCGAGGCGGAAGATGTCGGCGATCCAGAACGGGGTGACGCCGCGGAAGACGGTGCCCGTCGACACGTCGGGGACGACGCCCCGCAGCACGAACACGTTGAGCCCGACCGGCGGGGTGATGAGGCTGATCTCGGTCACCACCACCACGATGATGCCGAACCAAACGGGGTCGTACCCGAGGCTGATGACGAGCGGGAAGAAGATCGGCACGGTGAGGAGCAGCATCGAGAGCGACTCGAACACGCAGCCGAGCGCGAGATAGACGAGGAGGATGAGCAGCATCACGGTCGCGGGCGACACGGCGTAGTCGGTGACGAGCGCCCGCAGTCCTTCCGGCAGCCCGGCGAGGTTCACGAAGTTCGAGAACACCCAGGCGCCGATGAGCACGGTGAAGAGCGACGCGGTGGTGAACGCAGTCTCGCGGAGCACCTCGAACGTGTCCCGGACCGTCAAGGTGCCGCGCGCGAGCGCGATGAGGAAGGCTCCCATCGCGCCCATGCCGGCCGCCTCGGTGGGGGAGAAGGTGAGGTGGAGCGGCCATACGTCGAACGTGCCGTAGAGCCCGCCGATGACGAGGAAGAAGAGCAGGAGCACGGCCCAGACGTTGCCGAGCGCCCGCCCCCGGCCCGCCCACGAGGTCCGGTCTCCGGCCGGTCCCGCCTCCGGACGGCGGGCCACCGTGAACCGGACCGCGGCGAGGTAGCACAGCACGCCGAGGAGCCCCGGAACGATGCCGGCGATGAAGAGCTTGCCGATCGAGGTCTCGGTGAGGAGCCCGTAGATGACGAGGATCACCGACGGGGGGATCAGGATGCCGAGGGTGCCCCCGGCCGCGATCGAGGCGGTGGACAGGCTGTCGTCGTAACCGAAGCGGCGCATCTGCGGCATCGCCACCTTCGACATCGTCGCGGCCGTCGCGAGCGACGAGCCGCAGATGGCCGAGAACCCCGCGCACACGCAGATCGTGGCCATCGCGAGACCGCCGCGGAAATGGCCGAGGAAGGCGTGCGAGGCCCGGTAGAGCTCGCGCGAAAGTCCCCCCTTGTTGACGAAGAGCCCCATCAGGATGAAGAGGGGCACGACGGACAGGCCGTAGTTCTGGGTGGTGTCGATGATGAGCCGCCCGACCATCGAGATCGCGCCACGATAGGAGTTGAGGTGCATGTAGCCGAACATGCCGACGAGACCCATCGCGAACGCGATCGGCATGCGGAGCAGCACGAGGGCCAGCACCGCGGCGAAGCCGACCAGGGCTTCAATCATCGGCCGTCCGGATGAGGTGGGGGGAGAACGCCAGCACGAGCCCCCGCAGGATCAGCACGAGCGCGGTGACGAAGGTGAGCACGGCGATGAACCAGGCGATGTAGAACTGGGGGATCCCCAGGTACTCGGTGACGTCGCCGTAGCTCCGGGCCCGCTCGGCGAGCACCGTGACCCGCTCGGCCGGCCACCACAGCAGTACTCCGGAAAGGAGGTTGATGGCGACGTCGCGCCAGCGGGCCGCGGCCCGGGAGAAGACCCAGTCGAGCACATCCACCGAGATGTGGCCGGCCCGTCCGGAGACGACCGGCAGGGCCGAGAACACGACGATGGCCATGAGGATCCTCGTGAGCTCGGTGGCCGCCTCGATGGGGGTGTTGATGGTCGAGCGGAGCACGACGTCGAAGAACGTCATGATCATCATGATGAAGAGCGCGGTGACGGCGAGGAGCACCGGGGCGCGGGCGGCCCCGTGGGCGAATCGGACGAGGTGGTTCACGGGGCGGCCCCGCGGGCGAATCGGATGAGGCGGCTCAAGGGCCGACCCCCGCAACCGGGGGAGGTTGCGGGGGACTGGTCAGGAAAGCGTCACCCGGTCCGGCCCGGGGGGACGCTAGTTGCTTGCCATCTCGGCCTTGACCATCGCGTGCGCCGCTTCGGCGTCGATCCCCTTGGCCGCGATCTCGGCCAGCACGTTCGCGCGGATCGTCGCCGCGATGTCCTCCCAGGCCGCCACGTCGGCCGCGGACGCCGGGTTGATCGAGTTGTCCGGGGTGTCCATCGTCACCTGCCGGCCGGCGACGTCGATCGCGTCCCACACCGTGCCCGCCATGCGCGACGCGGGCTCGCCGAACACCTGCCCGTCGAGCGCGTTGCGCACGTCTTCCGGCATGCCGTCGAAGGTCTCCTGGTTCATGATGAGGGCGAAGGACCCGCGGTAGAGGCCGCCCGGCATCTCGTAGACGTTCTGGGCCACTTCGGTCAGCTTGAAGCCCTTGCGCGCCTCGAAGGGCATCACCACGCCGTCCGCCGCGTTCGACGCCAGGGTCTCGTAGACCTTCGGGGCCGGGACCTTGATCCCGGTCGCACCGAGCGCGGCGCCGGCATCGCCGCCGACCCCGCCCGGCACCCGCAGCTTCATTCCCGCCACCTGGTCGAGCGAGGTGACCTTGCGCGCGGAGTGAAGATGCGCCGGGCCGTGCGTCATCAGGCCGATGAGCTTGACCCCCTTGTGCTCGTCGGCGGCGGCGAGATGCGCCTCGTGCACCCGCCAGTAGGCGACCGATGCGGCCTCGGCATCGCCTTCGTAGCCCGGAAGCTCGATGAGCTTCGTGGCCGTGAAGCGGCCGGCCTGGTAGCCGTGGAAGATCCAGGAAAGATCGGCCGCGCCGTCCTGAACGAGGTCCATCTGCGCCGGCGGCGGTCCCAGGCGGTACTTGATCTGCGCGGTGACCTTGCCGCCCGTCGCGTCCTCCATCATCTTGATGAGCTTCGGCCACAAGGTGGCGTTGATCCCGTGGGTCGGCGGTGCCCAGCTCGAGACGGTCAGCGTGTAGTCGGCGGCCGCCGCCATGGTGCCCATGCTGGCGGCAACGCAGAATGTCAGCAGCTTGAGGATGCGCATCGAAATCTCCCCCTGAATTGGCCTGATCGGACGCCTCCGGCGAGTGTATTCGAGACCCCCGTGCGATGCACGACGGGGGCGGGACGGAAGTGCGGGTGGGGGTCGCCGGGCGGAGATACGGAGAACTTCGGACCTCGGATCCAGACCGGGGGTTCCACCTCCTTCGCGTCACGGGCATCGATCCGCCCGCGGCGCCCGGGGGCCCCTCAATCCGCTTTGCCCGGTGCACGCGTCGGGGGGCGACGGGGTGGCGTCCGGTGCCGGGCATCACCGATTGGGCGTTGTGCAGTCGCGCGGGCCATGTTGAACTCGCCGTCTGGAGTTCCGACCGCAACGAGGAAGTACCGTCATGAATACCGAGACCCCGGTACCGGACCTGGCATTCAGCCACGTCGGCCTCTTCGTGCACGACCTCGGGCGGATGGAGGACTTCTACCGTCGGGTGCTCGGTTTCACCGTCACCGACCGGGGGGAGCTTCCGGCGCCGTCGGGTCGTGTCGGGCTCGTGTTCCTGAGCCGCGATCCGCGCGAGCACCACCAGCTCGTCCTCGCCACGGGGCGCCCGCCCGCGGTCGAGTTCAATGTCGTCAACCAGATCTCCTTTCGCGTGCCGGACCTCCCGGCCCTGCGGCACTTTCACGCCGTGCTCCGGGACGAGCCGGTGAGCGCGATGGTGGTGGTGACCCACGGCAACGCCATATCGCTCTACTTCCGCGATCCGGAAGGCACCCGGATCGAGCTGTTCCTCGACACCCCGTGGCATTGCGAGCAGCCGGTTCGCGAACCCGTGGATCTCTCCCGGTCCGACGAGGACATCCTCGCCGAGACGGAGCGCCTCGCGCGCTCGCTCCCCGGATTCACGTCGCGCGAAGCCTGGATGGCGAACCTCGCCAGTCGGATGGGCGCGCCGCCGGGTGGCTGAGCCGGAGTTCGATGTCGTCGTAGTCGGCTTCGGCCCGGTCGGCGCGCTGCTCGCCAACCTTCTCGGCCGGTACGGGCTCCGGGTGCTGGTGCTGGAACGCGATGCCGACATCCACCCCCTGCCGCGGGCGGTGCACTTCGACGGCGAGGTCATGCGCGTCTTCCAGGCGGCCGGCCTGGCCGGGGCGGTCGAGGACGTCGCGCGCGCGACGTCGCGCGGAATGCACTTCGTCAACGCGGCGGGCGAGACCCTCATGGTGCGCCGCGGGACCGACGGCCCCGGGCGGCACGGCTGGGCGAACAACTGGTACTTCCACCAGCCGGAGCTCGACGCGGCGCTTCGAAGGGGGGCCGCGCGGATCGCGAACGTGGAGGTCCGTCTCCGCCACGAGGCGCAGGCCGTCCGCGATGCGGGTGATCATGCGTCCGTCGGCATCCGGAACGGGGCGACCGGCGCTTCGGATGAGCTGACCGCGCGCTACGTCGTCGGCTGTGACGGCGCCCGTTCGCTCGTGCGCGACGCCATCGGCGCGTCGGTGCGGGACCTCGGCCTGCATCAGCCCTGGCTCGTCGTCGACGTCGTCGCGAGCCCGCGCTCGGAACGGGCGAAGCGGCTTCCCGACTACACCGTCCAGCACTGCGATCCGCGCCGGCCGATGACGCGGGTGCACGTGAAGTGGCTCCGGCATCGCTTCGAGATCATGCTCATGCCGGGCGACGATGAGGAGGAGGAGATCGTGCGTCCCGAACGGATCTGGCCGATGCTTGCCCCCCACGGCATCGGCCCGGACGACGTCCGCATCGAACGCTCGGCGATCTATACGTTTCACTCGCTGGTCGCCGCGCCCTGGCGCCGCGGGCGCCTGATGCTGGCGGGCGACAGCGCGCACCAGACCCCGCCCTTCCTCGGGCAGGGCATGTGCGCCGGCATCCGGGACGCCGCCAACCTCGCCTGGAAGCTCTCGATGGTGGTGGCCGGCGCGGCCGGCGAGGCGCTGCTCGATACCTACGAGGCGGAGCGCGCTCCCCACGTGCGGGCGTTCATCGAGCTCGCCGTTCGTCTCGGCGCGATCATCCAGGCGACGGACCCGGCGGTGGCGGAGGCTCGCGACGCCGAGTTCCGCGCGAGCGGCCCGAGGATGTTCGATTTTCCCGAGCCGCGGCTCGGACCCGGGATCTGGACGGGAGACGCGCCGGCGTGCGGGGATGTGTTCCCTCAGCCGCGGCTCCCCGACGGCCGCCGCCTCGACGAGGCGGTGGGCAACCGGTTCGCGGTGCTCTCCGCTCTTCCGCTCGATGCGCGCACCCGCCGCGCCGACGGTCGGGGGCGCTGGGGCGGCCTCGACCTCGCCTTCATCGATGCCCCGGGACCGGCCGTCGAGGAGTGGCTGGCCGCGCGGGAAGCGGTGGCGGTCATCGTTCGCCCCGACCGCTACGTGTTCGCGCTCGCCCGGGACGAGGCCGACCTCCGGCGTGCGCTCGAGGAGCTCGCCTCGTGTCTCCGCTAGCCCGGAAACATCACCGATTTTCGTCGCGAGGGCATCAAGATGCCGTTGTGACGGGCCGAACGGCGCTGAAGGCGTAGTCGACACCAGCGCTTGCGCGCTGTCGAAGCGGCTTGCGGGAGTACGGCCAGTCACGGCGCATGGATGAGCGTCCGCAGCAGGAAGTTGGTGAAATTTCCGGGCTGGCGGTCAGCCCGACCGGGGGTCGCGGACCTGGACGGTGCCCTCGTGCACGCGAACGGGAAAGGTCGTGAGCGGCTCGTAAGCGGGCGGGGAGAGCACCTCCCCGGTGCGCAGGCAGAACTCGGCGCCGTGCAGAGGGCAGGTGATGACATCGCCGCTCACCTCGCCGTCGGTCAGCTCGGCGTAGTCGTGGGTGCAGAGGTTCTCGACGGCATGGTACTCGCCGTCGATGTTGAACACCGCGATGAGGGTGTCCTCGACCTCGGCGATTCGCCACTCGCCGGGGGGGAGCTCGGCGGCGGCGGCGACATCGGTCCAGCCGCTCATCCTCCCGCCTCCCCGGGGCGGAAGGGGGCGGCGAGGGTTAGCCCGGGCACGGGCGGGCCGCCGCCGGGCCCGGAGCGAGTACATTCTTTGATGGCGGCCTTCTCCCCGACGGGGGCGATCACCGCTACCAAAGGCCGAGCTCGAGCTTCGCCGCTTCGGTCATCCGATCCTGGGTCCAAGGCGGGTCCCACACGATCTCGACCGCCGCCGACTTCACCCCATCGACCTGGCTCACCTCGTACTCCACCATCCCGGGAAAGGTCTCCGCGACCGGGCATCCGGGCGTCGTCAGGGTCATGTCGATCGCGATCGCCCCGTCGTCGCCGATGTCGATCTGGTAGATGAGGCCGAGGTCGTAGATGTTGACGGGGATCTCGGGGTCGTAGACCTGCTTCAGCGCCTCCACCACCCGCTGGCGGAGCGCTTCGGGGTCCTCCTCGCGGCCCCGTCCCAACCACTCTCCGATGCGGCTCATGTCCTGGTCTCCGTGCTGTCGACCGTGCGCCCCGGCTACTCGGTCGTCACCGGGTCGTCGCGGTCCGCGAGCGCCGCCTCCATCGTGTGCCAGGGGAGGGTGGCGCACTTGACGCGCATGGGGAAGTCCTTCACCCCGAGCAGGGCCCCCAGCTTCCCGAGCCGGTCGTGATCGGGCGGCTCGTCGTCCACGAGGACCGCGTGCATCGCGTGGAAGAGCACTTTCGCCTCCTCGCCGGTCCGTCCCTTGAGGGCCTGGGTCATCAGGGAGGCCGACGCGGTGGTGATCGCGCAGCCCTCGCCGTTGAACGCGATGTCCTCGATCACGCCGTCCCGGAAGGTCATGGACACCTCGACCTGGTCGCCGCAGAGGGGATTGTGGCCGTGCGCGGTGCGATTGCAGCGGGGCGGACGGCGCCCGAAGTTCCGTGGGCTGCGATTGTGGTCGAGGATCACCTCCTCGTAGAGCTCTCGCAGTTCGTTCATGAATTCGGGACGCTCCGGGATGTGGACAACCGGGTCGGGCGGTGCGGCTCAGCGGTTCAGGCGGAAGACCTCGCGCACCTTCTCGATGCCCCGCGCGAGTGCGTCGATGTCGGCGCGAGTATTGTAGAAGGCGAGCGAGGCGCGGGCCATCGCCGGCACCTCGAAGCGGGTCATCACCGGCATCGTGCAGTGGTGGCCGGTTCTCACCGCGACCCCTTCGCTGTCGAGGATGGTGCCTACGTCGTGCGCGTGCACGCTCTCGATGACGAAGGAGAGGATGCTCGACTTGTCGGGGGCGTTTCCGAAGATGCGGACCCCGGGGATGGATCCGACCCGCTCGGTGGCGTACTCGAGCAGGTCATGCTCCCAGGCCGCCACCCGGTCGAGCCCGAGCGCGAGGAGGTAGTCGAGCCCGACCCCCATCGCGATCGTGTCGGCGATGTTCGGGGTGCCCGCCTCGAACCGGTACGGCACCGCGTTCCAGGTGGTCTTCTCGAAGGTGACGGAGAGGATCATGTCCCCCCCCGCCTGCCACGGCACCATCGCTTCGAGGTGCTCCATCTTGCCGTAGAGCGCCCCGATCCCGGTCGGGCCGAGGACCTTGTGGGCGGAGAAGGCGAGGAAGTCGCAGTCGAGGGCCTTGACGTCGGTCGCGAGGTGGGGGACCGCCTGCGCCGAATCGAGCAACACCGGCACCCCCAGCGCGTGGGCGGCGTCGATGATCTCGCGCACCGGGTTGACGGTGCCGAGGGAGTTCGCGACGTGGGTCACCGAGACGAAGCGGGTGCGGGGTCCGAGCATCGCGAGGTAGGCGTCGAGGTCGAGCACGCCGTCGTCGTCGATCGGCACCACCCGGAGCTTCGCCCCCTTCTCCTCGCAGAGGAGCTGCCAGGGGACGATGTTCGAATGGTGCTCCATGTGGGTGATGACGATCTCGTCGCCTTCCTCGAGCCGCGGGCGGACGAAGCCATGCGCGACGAGGTTGATGGCCTCGGTGGTGCCGCGGGCGAAGACGATCTCGCGCGAGTCCGCGGCGCCGAGGAAACGCTGGACCTTCTCCCGGGTCCCCTCGTAGGCGGCCGTCGCGCGCTCGCTCAGGGTGTGCACCCCGCGGTGGACGTTGGAGTTGTCCCGCTCGTAGTAGTCGCGGAGCGCGTCGATGACCGCGCGCGGCTTCTGGCTCGTCGCCCCGTTGTCGAGGTAGGCGAGCGGTCGGCCCTTGACCTCCTGGTGGAGGGCGGGAAAGTCGGCCCGGACCGACTCGACGTCGAACGCGGGGACGGAATCGTCCGTCCGGAGTGCGGTGCTCATGGTCCCTCGTCCCTCGAAGGTGTGGATTGGGCTGCGGAGACGCCCTCGAGGTCTCCCACCCGGTCCATGGCGGGCAGCTCGGCGAGGGCGGGGAGGGCGGCGACCAGCCCGCGCTCCGCGTGCCGCCGGACGGCCGGCTCCCCCATCCGGGCGAGCACGTCCTCCGCGAACCCGAAGGTGAGGAGGGCGCGCGCTGCCTCCGCCCCGAGCCCGCGTGAGCGCACGTAGTGGATCGCGCGCTCGTCGAGCTGGCCGACGGTCGCACCATGGCTGCACTTCACGTCGTCGGCGAAGATCTCGAGCTGCGGCTTGGTGTCGATCTCCGCGTCCGGCGAGAGCAGGAGGTTGTGGTTGCTCTGGCTCGCGTCGGAGTGCTGGGCATCCCGGTGGACCAGCACCCGCCCGTTGAACACGCCCCGCCCGCGTCCGTCGAGGAGGCCCTTGTAGACCTGCTCGCTCCTCCCGCCCGGCTCGCGATGGTCGACCCGGGTATGGAAATCGACGTGCTGGCGCCCGCGCGCGACGTAGAGGCCGTTCAGCACCACCTCCGCCCCGGGCCCGTCGAGAGAGACGTCGATCCCGTAGCGAACGAGCCGGCCTCCGAGTTGCACCGCGTTCGATCCGAGACGCCCCCCGGCCGCGACGCGTGCGTCGACGTGGCCGGTATGCCAGGTGGCGTCGTCCTCCTCGAGGAGGAGGTGGTGCTCGATGGCGGCGCCCTCGCCGACCGCGATGCGGGTGAACGGATTCGCGAGCTTCGCTCCCGCCCCGTCGCCGAGGTGGTGCTCGACGACGGTCGCCCCGGTCGCCTCTCCGGCGAGCACGAGCACGACCGGGTGACTCGCGACGTCGATCTCTCCCCGCGCCACGAAGACGAGCTCGACGGGAAGCGGCAGCCGGACGCCCGCCGGGATCGTGATCACCGCGCCGTCGCCGAGGAACGCCCGGTTGAGGGCGGTGAACGCGTTGCCGTCCGCGAGCTCGGCGAGGTGGGGTTCCACCCGGCCGGGATCGGACTCGAGGACGTGGGCGAGCGACTCGGCGAGGATACCCTCAGGCAGCTCGCCGACCGAATCGGAATGCGCGGGGGCGAGCCGGCCGTTCACGAAGACGAGCCGGGCCGCCGTCTCGAACCCCGCGAGGCGCTCCCTCGGCACCCCTCCGGCCGCGCGGGCCGCCGCTTCATCGCCGCCCTCCGGGTCGAGGAGAAACGCCCGGCGCTCGATGGGCCGGACATTGGTGTACTTCCAGTCTTCGTCCCGCGGCGTGGGGAATCCCCGGTCGCAGAAGCGATCGAGGGCCTTGCGGCGCGCCTGCTCCACCCAGCCGACGCGAGCTCCCGGCAAGGCGGCGTGCGCCGCCGCCCACTCCCGCCGGTAGTGCTCCAGGGCCGCCGACATCAGACCGCGCGCTCTTCCCGCAGGTGGCCGTAGCCCCGCTCCTCGAGCTCCCGGGCAAGGGCGCGGTCGCCCGAGCGCGCGATCCTCCCCTCGTACAGCACGTGCACGTGGTCGGGTACGACGTACTCGAGAAAGCGCTCGTGGTGGGTGACCACGACGAACGCCCGCTCCGGGCTCCGGAGCGCGTTCACCCCGTCCGCCACGATCCGGAGGGCGTCGATGTCGAGGCCGGAGTCGGTCTCGTCGAGGATCGCGAGGCGCGGATCGATGAGCATCATCTGGAGGATCTCGTTGCGCTTCTTCTCTCCGCCGGAGAAGCCCTCGTTGAGGGGCCGGCGCAGCAGCGCCTCGTCCATGTCCACGAGCTTCACCTTCTCGCGCATGAGCTGCATGAAGTCGATCGCGTCGAGCTCCTCGTCGCCGCGCGCCCGCCGCACCGCGTTGACCGCCGCCTTCATGAAGTACGCGTTGTTGACCCCCGGGATCTCCACCGGGTACTGGAACGCGAGGAAGAGCCCGCGCTGGGCGCGCTCCTCGGGCTCGAGGTCGAGAAGATTCTCGCCCTCGTAAGCGATGCGTCCGGCCGTCACTTCGTAGCCTTCGCGGCCGGCGAGCACGTGGCACAGGCTGCTCTTGCCCGAGCCGTTCGGCCCCATGACCGCGTGCACCTCGCCGGGCCGGACCACGAGGTCCACCCCGTTGAGGATCGGATCGCCGTCCACGGCGACGTTGAGATCGGAGATTTCGAGAAGGGGTGCGGACATGGGCAGCTCGGGTGCGGCGGTGCTCGTGGGTCGGGGCGGGGCAGGCGGCGCGGGCGCGGGCGCGCCCCGCCCTCGCAGGGTTCAGCCGATTGCGCCTTCCAGGCTCACGTTGAGGAGGTTGCGGGCCTCGACGGCGAACTCCATCGGCAGCTCGTTGAACACGTCCTTGCAAAAGCCGTTCACGATCATCGAGACTGCGTCCTCGGCGGACAGCCCGCGGCTCATGCAATAGAAGAGCTGGTCCTCCCCGATCTTCGAGGTCGTCGCCTCGTGCTCCACGTGGGCGCTCGGATCCTTGACCTCCATGTAGGGGAAGGTGTGCGCGGCGCACCGGTCGCCCATGAGGAGCGAGTCGCACTGCGTGTAGTTCCGGGCCCCGCTCGCGCCGCGCCCGACCTGGACGAGCCCGCGGTAGGCGTTGCGGCTCCGGCCGGCGGAGATCCCCTTCGACACGATGTTGCTCCGGGTGTTCCGGCCGAGGTGGATCATCTTGGTGCCGGTGTCGGCCTGCTGATGGTGGTGGGTGACCGCGACGGAGTAGAACTCTCCGACCGAATCGTCGCCCCGCAGGACGCAGCTCGGGTACTTCCAGGTGATCGCGGAGCCCGTCTCCACCTGGGTCCACGAGATCTTGGAACGCGCCCCGCGGCAATCTCCGCGCTTGGTGACGAAGTTGTAGATGCCGCCGACCCCGTTCTCGTCTCCCGGGTACCAGTTCTGGACCGTGGAGTACTTGATGGTGGCCCCTTCGAGGGCGACGAGCTCGACCACCGCGGCGTGGAGCTGGTTCTCGTCGCGCATCGGTGCGGTGCACCCCTCGAGGTAGCTGACGTAGCTGCCTTCGTCCGCGATGACGAGGGTGCGCTCGAACTGGCCGGTGTTCGCGGCGTTGATGCGGAAATAGGTCGAGAGCTCCATCGGGCAGCGCACGCCCTTCGGCACGTAGACGAAGGATCCGTCCGTGAAGACGGCGGAGTTGAGGGCGGCGAAGAAGTTGTCCGACCGCGGCACGACCGACCCGAGGTACTCGCGGACGAGGTCGGGGTGGTTCTGCACCGCCTCCGAGAACGAGCAGAAGATGATGCCCTCCGAGGCGAGCCGGTCCTTGAACGTGGTCGCGACCGAGACGCTGTCGAAGACCGCGTCCACCGCCACCCCGGCGAGGGCCGCCCGCTCCTCGAGGGGGATGCCGAGCTTCTCGTAGGTCTCGAGGAGCTTCGGGTCCACCTCGTCGAGGCTCTTCGGGGCATCTTCCTTCGACTTCGGCGCGGAGTAGTAGGAGATCGCCTGGTAGTCGATGGGGGCGATGGCCAGACGCGCCCAGTTCGGCTCGCGCATCTCGCGCCATCGCCGGTAGGCTTCGAGCCGCCACTCGCGCATGAACGCGGGTTCGCGCTTGATCTCCGAGACCCGCGCGACGACCCCCTCGTCGAGTCCGGGGGGCAGGGTCTCGGACTCGATGTCGGTCACGAACCCCTGCTCGTACTCGCGTCCGATGAGGGATTCGATGTCGCTCGCGGGCGCCTCGCGCGCCACCTGAAGGGATTCGGTCATGCGGCCGGCCGCCCCGCCGTGAAACCTGACTGGAATAGTCGGAATAATAGGGATTTCGCCGTATGCGGTCAATGGATTCGGCCCACGCGGGCCGGCCGCGGGCGCGCCGGGT
>JAJECB010000241.1 GCA_022822245.1 Gammaproteobacteria bacterium | reverse complement strand
CGGCGTCCGGCCGTGGTGGCAGCAGGGCTCGAGGGACACGTAGGCGGTCGCGCCCCGCGCCCGCGGGCCCGCGATCTCGAGGGCGCGCACCTCGGCGTGGGCTTCTCCCGCCCGCCGGTGCCAGCCCTCGCCGACGATCTTCCCGTCCCGCGCCAGCACGCAGCCCACCCGGGGATTCGGGTGGGCGGTGAAGAGCCCGCGTCGCGCGAGGGAGAGCGCGCGCTCGAGGAATTCGCGGTCGCGCACCCCCTACTCCCGCGGAGCGAGCGGAAGCTGCGGGCCGCGCCCCCCCGGTCGTGCCGGGCGGGAGGCGGAGCGCCCCGCGTCGTCGTCGTCGCGCGGTGGCCCCCGCACGGCCGGAAGCCCGGACACGTCCACGAAGTGACGGCGCCCGGCCGCGAACCGGACGTAGGCCACGGGGTCGAGGGCGCGGAGCTCGTCCATGACCCACTCCCCGATCCGGGCGGAGAGGACTTCGCCTTCTTCCTCGAGCGGGAGGCGTTGCCGGATGCGGCCGACCGCGGCGTCGACGTCGGCCGCGGTGACCGGGCGCTTCTCGATCGCCCTCAGGATCGAGCTCCGCAGCCGCCCCGGATCGAAGGCGGTGCGGTCGCCGCTTCGCTTGACGACCCGGGGCAGCGCGTCCGCCACCCTCTCCCAGGTGGTGAACCGCTCGCCGCACGCGCTGCACTCGCGCCGGCGCTGCCGTTCGGCGCCGCCGGACGCGACGCGCGAGTCGATGACCTTGCTCTCTCCCGACGAACAGCGCGGGCAGCGCACGGGCGGACCATTCAGCGGCGGTAGACGGGGAAGCGCCGACAGAGCGCGATCACCGCCTCGCGTACCCGTTCGAGCACTGCCTCGTCGTCCGGATGGTCGAGCACGTCGCAGATCCGTTGGCCGACCTCGACCGCCTCGGGGGCCCCCATCCCGCGCGTGGTCATGGCCGGCGTCCCGATCCGGAGCCCACTCGTCACGAACGGCGAACGGGGATCGTTCGGCACCATGTTCTTGTTGACGGTGATGTGGGCGCGCCCGAGGGCGGCTTCGGCGTCGCGCCCGGAGAGGTCCCCGCGCCGGAGGAGATCGATGAGCATCAGGTGGTTGTCGGTGCCGCCGGACACGATGGGGTAGCTTCGCGCCTCGATGGTGGTCGCCATCTCCCGGGCGTTCTCGACGGTCGAGCGCTGGTATGCCGAAAAGGCCGGTTCCATCGCCTCCTTGAGGGCCACCGCTTTCGCCGCGATGACGTGCATGAGGGGTCCTCCCTGCATCCCGGGGAACACGATCGACGAGAGCCGCTTCTCGATCTCGGGGTTGGCGCGGGCGAGGATGAGTCCCCCCCGCGGCCCCCGCAGGGTCTTGTGGGTGGTGGTGGTGGTGACGTCCGCGTGCGGCACCGGGCTCGGGTAGAGGCCGGCCGCGATGAGGCCCGCGACGTGCGCCACGTCGGCGACGAAGTACGCCTTCGTCTCGTCCGCGATGGCGCGAAACCGCGCCCAGTCGACCACCCGCGAGTACGCGGAGAATCCCGCGATGATGATCCGGGGCCGATGCTCCCGGGCGAGCGCCTCGACCCGGTCGTAGTCGATCTCCCCCGACTCGGGGTCGAGCCCGTACTGCACCGCCTGGAAGATCTGCCCGGAGAAGTTGACCGGAGATCCGTGGGTGAGGTGCCCCCCCTCGGCGAGGCTCATGCCGAGGATCGTGTCGCCGGGCTTCGCGAGCGCAAGGTACGCCGCCGCGTTCGCCTGGGAGCCGGAGTGGGGCTGGACGTTGGCGTAGTCCGCCGAGAAGAGCTCCTTCGCCCGCTCCACCGCGAGCGATTCCGCCACGTCGACGAACTCGCACCCGCCGTAGTAACGGCGCCCGGAGTAGCCCTCCGCGTACTTGTTCGTGAGTACCGACCCCTGCGCCTCCAGTACCCGGGGGCTCGCGTAGTTCTCGGATGCGATGAGCTCGAGGTGCAGCTCCTGGCGGTCCGCTTCGGCTCGCAACGCGGTCGCGAGCTCGTCGTCGAATCCCGCGATCCGCTGATCCGGGTGGAAGGCCGGACGACGGTCGTCCTCGCTCGTGTCGAGCGTCGCGTCGGCACGCGGCGCGGGTTCGGCCATGGCGGCTCTCCTGCTCGGGGCGACGGGCGGCGAAAGGATAGGCTTCACCCCCCGGCCGGGCAAGGCTTTCGGGGTGCCGCGCAGGGCCGTTTCTCGCTGTCGTTCGCGGACATGCATCGATGATCCGGCGATCCGCGGTCGGCGAAATCGGACTGGCGAGGCGCAATCGGACCTCCGCGCCCGGAAGGCACGAGTCGCAAGGGAAGCCGGATACCGCCCCGCCAGCTCGATCCCGGGACCGCAATCGGCCCCGCGTGGAAGGTCCTCGGTGGCCCGCGGCCCCGCGCGCCGCTAAAATTTCCGCGTCGAACGGAGGATCCGCCATGGAGCACCCCCGCGAGCCGCGCCGTCGGACGGTCGGCGTCCGGGTCGGAGACGTCGTCATCGGCGGGGGAGCCCCCGTCGTGGTCCAGTCCATGACGGATACGGACACCGCCGACGTGGCGGCGACTGTCGCTCAGGTCCGCGCCCTCGCCGAGGCGGGCTCCGAGCTCGTCCGGGTGACCGTCAACAACCCCGACGCGGCCGAGGCGGTCCCCGAGGTCCGGCGCGCCCTGGACCGGTCCGGATGCCGCGTTCCCCTCGTCGGCGACTTCCACTACAACGGCGACCGGCTGCTGACGCGCTACCCGGAGTGCGCCCGGGCCCTCGCCAAGTACCGCATCAACCCCGGCAACGTGGGGTTCGGCGAGAAGCGCGACGAGCGCTTCGCGACCATGGTCGAGGCGGCCATCGAGTACGGGCGGCCGGTCCGGATCGGGGTCAACTGGGGGAGCCTCGACCAGAGCCTCGCGACGCGCCTCATGAACGAGAACGCGAAGGCCGAAGAGCCGAAGAGCGCCGCCGAGGTGACCCGCGAGGCGCTCGTGCAATCGGCCCTGCGAAGTGCCGAGCAGGCCGAGGCGCTCGGGCTCGGGCGCGACCGCATCGTCATCTCCTGCAAGGTGAGCGAGGTCCAGGAGCTCGTCGCGGTCTACCGCGAGCTCAGCCGCCGCGCGGACCATGCCCTCCACCTCGGCCTCACCGAGGCCGGCATGGGCTCGAAGGGGATCGTGGCCTCCGCCGCCGCCCTCGCGGTGCTCCTCCAGGAGGGAATTGGCGACACCATCCGGATCTCCCTCACCCCGGAGCCCGGGGGAGAGCGCACGCGCGAGGTGGTGGTCGCCCAGGAGCTGCTCCAGACGATGGGACTTCGATCCTTCGCCCCGCTGGTCACCGCCTGTCCCGGCTGCGGGCGGACGACGAGCGCGTTCTTCCGCGAGCTTGCGGAGACCATCCAGGCGCACCTGCGCGAAAGCATGGCCGAGTGGCGGGAGTGTTACGAGGGGGTGGAGGACATGCGGGTCGCGGTCATGGGCTGCGTGGTGAACGGACCCGGCGAGAGCAAGCACGCGAACATCGGCATCAGCCTGCCGGGGACCGGGGAGCAGCCGGCCGCGCCCGTCTACATCGACGGGGAGCGGGCGATGATCCTGCGCGGCCCCGCCATCGCCGACGAGTTCCGCCGGATCGTCGACGACTACGTCGAGTCGCACTACCCGCGCCGCGACCCCGGCTGAACATCCCCTGCGGCCCTCCCGGGCCGGGCTTGGCCTGCGCGGTCCGGACTCCGCCGACCTCGGTCCTCCGGAGCGGCTCCCAGGGGTGCCCGTACCGGGCTCTGTCGCTTCCGGTCGCGGGACAATCCCGATCTGGATCGGCAGGGGGGCTCGATGAATGGCTGAATCTCGCGGGCGAGTCGCCAGGTGGCTCCAGGCGCATGCGCGCGGTGCGGTTCGACTGGTACGCTCGCAGTCTGGCCGAGCCACGGTAGAAAGGCATGACGGACATCGAACGCTGGCAGGGAGATGCCAGGGGACGCTCTCGCGCTACCGCTTGGCGCGATCTCGTGTTCACGGTGGCCACGGCGCCCGGTCCGACGGTTGCCGAGCAGACCCGCGCGAGTCTTGCGCAGATCTCGGCAAACCTTCTCGAGGCCGGCACCGATCGCACGCGGCTCCTTTCCGCGACCGTCTATCTCACCGACATCGCGAACAAGGCGCAGATGGACGCCGAATGGTGCGAGTGGATCGGGGATTCCGCGAACTGGCCACAGCGCGCCTGCGTGCAAGCCGAACTCGCGCCGGGCACGCTTGTCGAGATCACCGTCGTCGCGGCACGGCCCGGCTGAGCGTCCCGTAGTTGTGCTTCCTCCGGCTCGCCGCGGGGCGGCGCAGGCTCTTGGGAGCGGTCAGCCCCGGTAACGCTCCTCGAGCCACGCCCAGGTCGCCCGGAACGCCATCGCCTCGCCGCCCACGGGACGTCCGGGGCGCGCCCGCGGGTTCCAGGCCATGAGGTCGAAGTGGGCCCACGGCACCGTGTCGGGCACGAACCGCCGCAGGAAAAGGGCCGCGGTGATCGCCCCTCCCTGGGGCGACGAGGCGGCGTTCGCGGTATCCGCTACCGGCGACTTCAGGAGATCGTCGTAGGGCCGGTGCAGGGGCAGCCGCCACAGTGGGTCGCGGACCTCCTCGGCGTGGCGGGCGAGTCCCCCGGCGAGCTCGTCGTCGTTGCTGAACAGGGCCGGCACGTCCGGGCCGAGGGCGATCCGGGCCGCCCCGGTCAGGGTCGCGAAGTCGATGAGCGCCTCCGGCTCCTCGCTCGCCGCCTCGGTGAGCGCGTCGCAGAGCACGATGCGCCCCTCCGCGTCCGTGTTGTCCACCTCGACCGTGATCCCCGCCCGGGTCGCGAGCACGTCCCCCGGCCGGTAGGCATTCCCCGCGACCGCGTTCTCGACGGCGGGAACGAGCACCCGGAGGCGCACCGGCAGCTCCGACGACATCACGAGCCGGGCGAGTCCGAGGACGTGCGCGGCGCCCCCCATGTCCTTCTTCATCAGGCGCATGCCGCTCGCGGGCTTCAGATCGAGGCCGCCGGTGTCGAAGCACACGCCCTTGCCGGCCAGGGTCACCCGCGGAGCGGAGGGGTCCCCCCAGCGGAGATCGATGAGGCGCGGGGGGTCCGTGCTCGCCCGGCCCACCGCGTGGATCGCGGGGTAGCCGTTCGCGACCAGCTCGTCGCCGGTGATGCTCGTGCACGCCGCCCCGAATTGACCGGCGAGCGCCCGTGCCGCCTCGTCGAGATCGCCGGGAAGGAGGTCGCCGGCCGGAGTGTTGACGAGATCGCGGACGAGGGTGATGGCCTCGACCTGGCGGCCGGCTCGGACCGCGGTGCCGGGATCGGTGCAAAGGACCGCTCGCTTGCGCTCCTGCTCCTTCCCCCGGTAGCGATCGAAGCGGTAGGCCCCGAGTCCCCATCCGACCGCGATCCGTTCGAGGTCGGCGGCCTCGATCTCGGTCCGGATCCGGAACCGGCGGGCGGGGAGGGCGGCGGGGAGATCCGCGCAGCACCAGGGATCCGCGGGGTCGGCGACCCCGACCAGCACCGAGTCGAGCTCGTGGTGCGCGTCGGGTACGAGACAGCGGGTATGCGGGCGGGCCTCGAAGCCGGAGGCCCGTACCCAGCGGCGGGTCGATTCCGGCTGCCCTTCGAGCCACCCCTCGAGGCTGTCCTTGTCGACGAGGTCGATGGGAACCCCGTCGGATCCGGGCGCCCCGCCGTGGAGGTGTGAGATCATGCGGGAGTCCCCTCGCGTGTGCGGCCGTTGCTCTCCCCGGCGGCGATCGGAGGATCGTAGCCGAGTACGTGGCCGAGCCGGCCCTCGGCCTCGGCAACAGTCCACCCCTTGCGGGCCGCGTAGTCCTCGACCTGGTCGCGGGCGATCTTCCCGGTTCCGAAGTACCGGGCCTCCGGGTGCGAGAAGTACATGCCGGATACCGCCGCGCCGGGGAGCATCGCCCAGGTCTCGGTCAGCTCGAGCCCGATGCTGCGGTCGGGCTCGAGCAGCGTCCACAGGGTCTCCTTCTCGCTGTGGTCCGGGCACGCCGGATAGCCGGGTGCGGGCCGGATGCCCCGGTAGGCCTCGCCGATCAGCTCTTCGTTGGTGAGCCGCTCGTCCGGGGCATATCCCCAGAACTCCCTGCGCACCCGCTCGTGGAGGTGTTCCGCGAACGCCTCGGCGAGCCGGTCCGCGAGGGCCTTGAGGAGGATGCTCGAGTAGTCGTCCTGCCGGGCCTCGAACGCGGCGGCCCGCTCCTTCGCTCCGAAGCCGGCCGCGACCGCGAACGCCCCCACGTGGTCCGCGACGCCGCTCTCGCGCGGGGCGACGTAGTCGGCGAGCGCGAGGTTGGGGCGGCCCTCCGGGCGCACCATCTGCTGGCGAAGGGTCCGGATGACGGCGAGCGGCGCGCCGTCCTCGGCGTTCGCGCCGGGCGGGAGGATCTCGATGTCGTCCGCGCCGACCGTGCGGGCGGGGAAGAAGCCGAACACGGCACGCGCCTCGAGCCAGCCCTCGGCCACGATCCGGTCGAGCATCGCCCGGGCGTCGTCGTAGAGCGAGCGGGCCGTCTCGCCGACCACCGGGTCGTCGAGGATCCGGGGAAAGCGCCCGGCGAGCTCCCACGTGT
>JAJECB010000497.1 GCA_022822245.1 Gammaproteobacteria bacterium | reverse complement strand
CGCGCCTCGGCGTCGACCCGCCCGGTGTCGCGCCAGTAGCGCAGCCGGCCGCCGTCCGTGACCTCCCAGCCGAAGTGCTTGCCCATCTTGTGCCGCCCCAGCACCCGGCCGACCTTCTGGCCGATCGCCGCCGGCGTCAGGGGCGTGCGGGCGCGCCGCGCGGCCTCGCGCACGATCTTCTCCAGGTCCGCCTCGGTGGCCGCCAGCAACGCCTCGCGCCGGCGCCGGCGCTCGTCGCGCAGCAGCGGGTTGAGGCAGGCGAGCAGGCGCTCGCCGGGGAAGTCCGGGTGGCGGATCTCGGCCAGGTCGCGCGTGTCGAACAGCGACGGCTGCAGCGGCCCCCGGTCGCGCGCCAGCCGGGCGATCTCGTTGCTGCGGAGCGCCGAGACCCAGTCCAGCCCCTCGACCGGGCGGAGCTCCTCGTCGATGCGCGCGCTCGTCAGCATCCCCCGGTCCAGGCACGACCATTCGACGGGGCGCCCCGGTAGCTTTCATGGGCGAGGCCGAGGTGCAGCGCGAGCGCCGCCGCCCGCGGCGCCGCTCGAAGTTGGAACCGTACGCTGGCCGAGGAAGGGCTCCACGCCGATGGATTGAGAGTAGAAGCTGGGCAGTCGTGGCGAGAGGTTCGGTAGGCAAGTCGTTTCAGCCGGTCCTTGCGGAGACGACTTGTGCGTCGCGTCGCCAGACATCTGGACGCTTCAAAAGAATGCGGCTGAGATGGCGGAGAGAAGCGCCAGCGCAAACGCATCGACCGAAGCGGAACCGCGGAACCTCATCCAGTGCCAAGAACCCGCTTCGCATTCTCGCGCAGTTCGCCGGTCGGTCCGACGTACCGGTACAAGGTGACGGGCTTGACGCCAAGCTCCGCAGCCAGCTCGGAAACAGATGTGTCGCGGTTCTTCATCGCGGCCTGAGCAAGTCGGACCTGGGCCTTGGACAGGGCGAACTTCCGCCCTCCCCTCCTACCCCGAGCGCGGGCGGCGGCGAGGCCGGCGACGGTGCGTTCGCGGATGAGCTCGCGCTCGAACTCGGCGAGCGCCGCGAAGATGCCGAAGACGAGCCGACCCGCTGGAGTGGTGGTGTCGACTTGCGCGCCCTGCCCTGCCAGTACCCGAAACCCGACCTCCCGGTCCGCGAGCTCCTGCACGACGTTCACCAGGTGGCGGAGGTCACGTCCGAGGCGATCGAGCTTCCAGACGACGAGCGTATCTTCCGCGCGAAGCGCCTTGAGGCACGCGTCGAGCCCGGGGCGGCTGTCGCGCTTGCCCGAGGCCTCGTCCTCGTAGATCGCCTCCGGCGCGACGCCCGCCGCGATAAGCGCGTCGCGCTGGAGGTCGAGGCTCTGGGAGCCATCGGCCTTCGAGACGCGTGCGTAACCAATTAGCATGTGTCGTAAACGTTCGTTTGTGATGTACTGCAGACCAAGGAGCCGGCGAGCCGGATCTCTTTGTAGTATTGCCTATCGTAATCAAAATGCCACAAAGGCTCTTTGATTCAAAGTAAAGAATGGACCGCCTGCGCACGCGTCGCGGCTTTGCGGATCCTCCGTCAGGGGACCGCCCTCCCCTTCTCCGTTCGAGGGCGGCTCACGCTCCCGGACGTGCTGGTCCGGCTCGCTGACCGTGCCGGCCGCCGCGTTCGAAACAGCACTGGACATGACCGAAGGGTTCGTCACGTCCACTCGAACGGGGCTCGCAGACGCACCGTCGCAACGCAAATCGGGTTCTCGCCCTCGCGCAGGTGCAGGACCCCGCCGAGCCTCGCCAGATCGTCCGCACCGAGCAACCGCCCGCGCGGAAGACGGCGATAGCGGACGATTCCCTTGCATGGGTTCCCGGCGGCTTCGGGACGATGGCCGCACGCGATGGCGCAGTCGAACATGTTGCGCGGTATGTCATGACTGCGGTTCGCGCCGCCCGGCTTTCTGCGTCCTTGTTCGTGGAAGAAGCGGGCGATGTCGGCGCGCACGACCGAGCCAACACGCAGATGGCCGAGAGCGGGCAGGATGGCGCTGTTGAGGTAGGTCTCGGTCGCCTTCACCGTGGACGGCTTCCACGATGGTGAGCGGCGCTCTGTCGACGTATTCGGCTGCGAGCTTCCTCAGCGTCGGGCCGGAAGCGGGAAGGGGGACGGGACTCCCACCGCCCTTCTCTCGCGCGAGGAAGGCGAGTGCGGCGGCGCGCGCTTGGTCGCCCTTGACCGCTTCGGGTTTGCCGAGCGTGACCCTCGTCCGCGGCCGGCGCCGCCCAGTTCTGCAACGCCGAGCCCGTCGACGGCATCGCGCTCGAGGCAGCGCCGGCGATTGTGGCTCAGGCCCGGTCGACAGGCTATGGTGTTCGGATCCGTGGCTTACCGCGCCCGAATTCACGGAGGGCCGTACCAGACAGCCGCAAGCCATTCTGATCGGTTGGCTCTCGCGGCAACCGGGATATCAATACGCCAAACGTGTGGCCATTCCCCGCCCTCCGGGACGATGTGCCGGGGCGGGCGACTCCATGGTCAGCAGTTCAATTGCGAATGCGCCCTTGTTGCGCCATCTGTTTCGGGGGCCAGTCTGTTTTCGTGTTTCGTCCGGGCGGGACTGTGGACGGACATCGGCCGGCCCCTGAGACGCGCCTACAGGAGGTCCTTGAAGAAGCGGCCGCCCTTCATGATCGCCGGCATGTGCGCGCCCTGGCCGGCGAGGAGGCCGATGTCCGCGAGCGGATCGCCATCGACGACGACGAGATCGGCGAGCGCCCCCGCCCGCACGACCCCGAGCTCGCCTTCCATGTTCAGGATCTCCGCGTTGACCTCCGTCGCCTGGCGTATCGCCTCGTGGTTTCCGAGGACCTCGGCCTTGATGGCGAACTCGTCCGACTGGTAGACCTGACACTCGCCGAGGAGGTCCGAACCGTGCCCGATCCGGACGCCCGCGTCGCGCGCGGTCTCGATCGCCCGCATGCCGACCTCGAGCACGTCGCCGAGCTTCCGCATCGACGCCTCGGGGAACCCGAACTCGCGCCCGTGGTCGCGGAGCGCCTGGTAGGTGACGCTGGTCGGGACGAGGTACGCGCCGTGCTCCGCCATCACCTTCGCGGCTTCGGCGTCCAGCAGGTTGCCGTGCTCGATGGTCCGCACCCCGTTCTCGACCGCGCGGATGATCGCCTTCGGGATGTAGGCGTGGGCGAGCACGTAGGTCCGCCACGCTTCCGCCTCCTCGCAGATGGCCCGGATCTCGCCCGCCGAGTACTGGGTGTTCCAGATCGGGTCGGTCGGCGACGCCACCCCGCCCCCGGCCATGATCTTGATCTGGTGCGCGCCCTTGCGAAGCTCGTCCCGGGCCGCCCGCCGGCACTCGTCGATGCCGTCCGCGATGCGGCCTAGCTGCTCCGTCGAGGCCTGGCAGGCGCAGGTGATGACGTTCGAGGTCGCGGTCCGGGGCCGGAAGTCGGCGTGCCCGCCGGTCTGGGTGAGGGCGAGGCCGGAGACGAAGAGGCGGGGCCCGACGAGGAGGCCGTCCTCCACCGCGTCCGCCATCCCGCGGTCGGCGCCGCCCGCGTCCCGGACGGAGGTGAAGCCCCGCATCAGCATCGCCCGCATGAGCTCGCCGGCGTTCGCGGTCATGTAGGTGATCGGCACGTCGTTGATGGCGGAGAGGTCGAGGTGGGTCGCCTTGACGTGCACGTGCGCGTCGATGAGGCCCGGCAGGAGGGTCCGGCCGGCGAGGTCGATCCTCCGGTCCGCGGTGTCCGTCGCGAGCGGCCGGTCCGAGACCTCCTTGATCCGCTCCCCCTCGACGAGCACGTGGTGCCCCTCGCGGCGCTCCTTCGACTGCCCGTCGAGGACGCTCGCGTTGGCGAAGAGAATGGTGGCCATCGTCGCGTCCTCCGTTGCGTGCCGGAGAGTCTCGGACGCGAGGCGGGCGCCGATGCCCCGGATCCGCCTCGCCGACTTCGCCGCCTCTCGCCGCGAGGGCGGTGCCTCAGTCCCAGCTCGCCCCGTAGATGATCCCCGGAAGCCAGGTCGCGAGTCCCGGGAACGTCGCGATGATGATGAGGGCGACGAGCTGGATCGCAACGAAGGGGATGATGCCCCGGTAGATGGCCGCCGTCGTCACCTCCGGCGGCGCCACCCCGCGCAGGTAGAACAGGGCGAACCCGAACGGAGGGGTCAGGAAGGAGGTCTGCAGGTTCACCGCGATCATGATCCCGAGCCACACCGGGTTGAGGCCGAGCAGCAGCAGCACCGGGGCGACGATGGGCACCACCACGAACGTGATCTCGATGAAGTCGAGAAAGAACCCCATCAGGAACATGAGCAGCATGACGACCAGCATGGCTCCGAACACGCCGCCCGGCAGTCCGGTCAGGAACTCGTGCACCAGGTCGTCTCCGCCGAAACCCCGGAAGACGAGGGAGAACATCTGCGCGCCGATCACGATGCCGAACACCATCGCGCTGATTCGCACCGTGGCACGGTTCACCTCGACCAGGGTCCCGTCCCGGTACACCCGCGCGAGGCTCGTCAGCACCCCCCACGCGATCCCGACGCATCCGGCGAACGCGACCACGATCGCCACCCACTCCGCGGCGCTGATCTCGGTCCGCGCGACCCGCATGTCGACCGTGGCGGTGAGGAAGACCACGAGCACCAGGGAGAGCGCGGCGACGTAGATGGGCAGCGGCCGGTCCGGGCGCTGGCGGTGCCCGCCGAGCAGGGTCGCGCCGATCGCGCCCACCCCGGCCGCTTCGGTGGGCGTCGCCACCCCGCCCAGGATCGACCCGAGGACGGCCACGATCAGCACGATGGGGGCGACCAGGGCGTGGGCCACCCGGCGGACGAGATGGACGTCGTCGCCGAGCTCGGAGCGCGGCACGGGGGGCGCGGCCTCCGGTTTCACGAACGACACGATGATGATCCACAGGATGTAGAGTCCGACGAGGGCGAGGCCCGGAATGAGGGCGCCCGCGAAGAGGTCCCCGACGGAGACGGGCTCGGGCGCGAAGTTGCCGAGCTCGCGCTGCGCCTCCTGGTAGGCGTTCGAGATCTGGTCGCCGAGGACCACCAGCACGATCGACGGCGGGATGATCTGGCCGAGCGTTCCGGAGGCGGAGATGGTCCCGCAGGCGAGCCGCGCGTCGTAGCCGCGGCGAAGCATGGTCGGCAGCGACAGGAGCCCCATCGTCACCACCGTCGCGCCCACGATGCCGGTGGATGCGGCGAGCAGAGCCCCGACCACGCATACGGAGATCCCGAGCCCGCCGCGCAGGGTTCCGAACAGCATCCCCATGGTGTCGAGCAGCTCCTCCGCGACCTTCGAGCGCTCGAGCATCACCCCCATGTAGACGAAGAGCGGCACCGCGATGAGCACCTCGTTGGTCATCACCCCGAAGATGCGGTTGGGAAAGAAGCCGAAGAACGACGGGGAGAAGAGGTCGAAGGCGTAGCCCGCGAGCCCGAAGAGCAGGGATGCGCCCGCGAGGCTGAACGCCACCGGGAAGCCGACCAGGAGCGAGGCGCTCACCCCGAGGAACATCACCACCACCATGATCTCGTTCGCGGTCACAGGGTGGGCTCCTTCTCTTCCACCGGCTCGAACGTGCTTTCGTTTCCGGCGAGGATGAACCCGCTCCGGACGCCGAGCGCGACCCCCTGAAGGGCGAGCGTGCCCGCGAAGAGCCAGATGCAGGTCTTGAGGAGGTACACGGCGGGGATGCCGCTCACCTCCACCGAGCCTTCGCGGACCTTCCAGGCGTTGAGCACGTAGTCCCACGAGAGCCAGATGGTGGCGATGCACATCGGCAACAGGATGACGAGGACCCCGCCGAGGTCGATGAGCGCCTTCTTCTTCCGGTCCACGTTTCCGTAGAGGACGTCGACGCGAACGTGGGCGTTGTGGAGCAGGGTGTAGCCGGCGGCGACGAGGAAGATGATCGAGTGCATGTACCAGATGGACTCCTGCATCGCGAGGACGCTCAGCCCGAAGACGTAGCGCATCGCCACCACGACGAACTGGACGAGGACCATCGCGAGGGCGAGCCAGGCGACGAATCGCCCGGTCACCTCGCTCACTCGCTCGATTCCGCGGACCAGTGCGGTGATGAATCCCATCGATGCGATCCGGGCGGGTACGAGGCAGGAGAGGGTGGCTTCGCAGAGCGGGCTCCCGCGCCGGCCGGCGGCCGCCGGCCGGCGCGGGAGCCACCGCGATCAGCCGATCAGCCGTACTCGAACGGCAGCGCGCGGGCGTTCATGTAGCCCTGCAGGCTGATCTTGGACCAGCCGATGGCGGTCTTGCGGAACGCGCGGTAGCTGTCCCAGACCTTCTGCGTGGTTGCATCGGTCCCGCCGACCGTGCCGACGACGTCGGCCGCGACTTTCCCGAGCTCGGTGAGGAGCGAGTCCGGGAACTTGTGCAGGAGGACGCCGTGCTCGCTCACCAGCTTCTCGAGCGAAGTGGGGCTGCGACCGTCGTACTCGGCGCTCTGGATGAACACCTCGGCCTCGAGGATGGCGGAGATGATCTCCTGGTCCTCGGCCGAGAGGCCCTCCCAGAACTGCTTGTTGATGACGTAGCTCCCCGCCGTGCCGGGCTCGTGGAAGCCCGGCCAGTGATAGTGCTTGACCACCCGGTGGAAGCCGAATGCGAGGTCGTGCCACGGCCCGACCCACTCCGAGCCGTCGATGGCCCCGGACTGAAGGGCGGGGAAGATCTCGCCGCCGGGGAGGTTCACCACCGCGACTCCGAGCGCGCGGAGCACCTCTCCGCCGAGCCCCGGCATCCGGAACTTGACCCCCTTGTAGTCATCGAGCTTCGTGATCTGCTTGTTGAGCCAGCCGCCCATCTGCACCCCGGTGGCGGGCCCGGCGAACGGCACCATGCCGAAATCGGCGTGGAGGTCGCGCCACAGCTCGTAGCCCCCTCCATACATGAGCCACGCCCAGGACTCGATGTGGGTCATGCCGAACGGCACCGCGGTGAAGAAATTGAACGCCTGGCTCTTGCTCGGGAAGTAGTACTCCGCGGAGAAGTACATCTCGGCGTTGCCCTCCGAGACCGCGTCGAACACCCCGAACGCGGGGACCAGCTCACCCGCGTCGAACAGCTTCACCTGGACGCGGCCGCTGGTGGCGGCGGTGATGCGCTTCGCGACCCGAGCCGCGGAAGTCCCGAGCCCGGGGAAGTTCTTGGGGAACGAAGTGACGAGCTTCATCTCCTTCATCCCCTGGGAGATGGCGGGCGCGGATACGGTGGCCGCCGCGACGGCCGCGCCGGTTGCGGCGCCCGTGGTCAGGAATTGACGGCGCTTCATCGAAGGACTCCTCATGTGCACATTCTTGTCCGATCCCGGTCAGGCGGCGTCGCCTTGCGACCGGCGGCGGAGTACGGGGGCCGGAGCGCCCCGTTGGACCGGATGATACCGCGTGTCGGCGCTGGGTCACCCTTGGGCCCGGAAATCGCACCAGCTTCCGGCTGCGGACGCAGATCTGCTCGCTGTGACAAGGCGTACTCCCTCAAGCCGCTTCCACGTAGTGTTGACTACGCCTTCAGCAGCGCGAAGCGCTCTCTCGGTCCGTGCGCCTTGTCACAGCGGCATCTCCGCGCCCTCGCGCCGAAAGCTGGTGCGATTTCCGGGCCAGGCGCCCACGCGGGCGTGGATGGACGGCCGGCCATCGCGCAAAATGCGGCCGCGGCGGGCCAATCGGAAGTCGAGCACGGGTCCGTCGGAAAGCCGAACGAAGGAGTCCGGAGCGCGTGAGGACCAGGCAAGCCTCGAAGGGTCCACGGACCGCAGGGAGGGCCGGGAGATGACAAGTCTGTACCTCGCGTCCCGGTCGCCGCGCCGGCGGGAGCTTCTCGCGGGGCTCGGTTACCGGTTCGAGGTGCTGGACGTTGCGGTCGACGAGTGCCGGGCGGACGGGGAGACGCCGGCCCGCTACGTCGAGCGGATGGCGCGCGAGAAGGCGCTCGCGGGCCTCGACGCGGCGGAGGGCAGGGGCGCCGCCGGCCCCGAAGGCCCGCCGCCCGTGGTGCTCGGTGCGGACACCATCGTCGTCATCGACGGGAAGGTCCTCGGCAAGCCGCGCGACGGAGCCGAGGTTCTCGCCCACCTCGAACGTCTCTCCGGGCGCGACCATCGGGTGCTCTCCGCGGTCGCGCTCGCCGCCCGCGCGGCGGGCGAATCGGCGGTCGGGGTGCGCCTCTCGCGCAACCGGGTATGGTTTCGGCAACTGTCGCCCGCCGAGCGCGAGGCTTACCGGGCGACCGGCGAGCCGGCCGACAAGGCGGGGAGCTATGCCATCCAGGGTCTCGCCGCCGCCTTCGTCACCCGCCTCGAAGGGAGCTGGAGCGCCGTCGTCGGGCTTCCTCTCAACGAGACCGCCGACCTCCTCGCCCGGGTCGGCCTTTCCCTCCTTGCTCCTCCGGGCGGCGATGTGGCCGCCGGGCGGCCCGCCACCGCCGAAGGGAGCTGAACGCGGCTCGTCGGCGCGGCGGAGCCTTCGCGAGCGCCCGACGCGGGCGCACCGGGGCGCTCCAGTGCGCCGCTACGCGGCGGGCGCCACCGAGAGGCCGCGGACGCCGTGCCGGTCGATGAGGCGCTGGACGAGCCCGCTCGCCTTCGCTTCCTCGACACAGTCGGCGAGGAACGCGGCCGCGCGCTCGCGTGGACGCGGGGTCCCGACCGCCTGCTGGACGGCGGTGAACTGGCCGTCGAGGATGCGTGAGCCGGACAGTCGCTCCACGTCGGAAAGAAGGCGTGGCCGGAGCCCGGCCAGCGCGTCCAGTTGCCGCTCGAGGAACAGATCGAACGAACCGTCAAGCCCGCTTGCCCGAACCAGCTCGGCGTGCTCGATGTTTCGGCTGAGGAAAAGGTCGTAGGCGCTGCCGCCGGCAACCGCGATGCGGATCCCGTCCCGGTCGACATCCTCGATTCTGCGCAGGGACGAGCCCGGAGGCACGAGGTAGGTCGCCTCGATCTCGGTGTACGCCGCGGTGAACGCGATGGTCTCGGCGCGGGCCGGCTCCGCCCCGATGAGGCCGATGTCCCACGCGTCGTCGGTCGCCGCGTCCGCGAGCTTTGCCGGCGTCTCGAACGGCACGTAGGTGATCGGGACGCCGAGCCGCCTCGCGATCTCCGCCGCCATGTCGGGGGCGACCCCTTCCGGGTCTCCGTCCGGAGTGCGCCCGGTGACGAGCAGGAAGTTGGCGAGGTTGATCGCGGCGCGGAGGGTGCCGCTCGGGGCAAGCTCGGATCGGAGGTCGGAGTTCATGCGGTGCCGCTCGGTTCGAAGAAGGGCGCGATTCTACGCAACCGCGCTCCGCCCCGGCTCCCCGGAACGGCTTGGGCTCGCACGCCGCGGCGACGGACCGGAGGATCCCGGCCCGGATGGCCGAGGGACAACCCCGGGGCCGCCGTGGCATGATGGCGCGACCGCGCGGTCGCGCGCCGTCCGGCAGCGAGGAATCATGGCGACGAACGGCATCCCCGTCCTCGATCTCGAGCGCTTCGAGAGCGCGGACCCGGCAGTGGTCGCGGCCGCCGCCCGGGAGCTCGACGACATCTGCCGCGAGATCGGGTTCCTCGTGATCAGCAACCACGGCGTCTCCGAAGAGATCCAGGCCGCGCTCTACGACGCCGCGCACGCCTTCTTCGACCTGCCCCTCGAAGCGAAGATGACGGTCAGGCGCCCGCATCACGACCAGAACCGAGGCTACATCCCCTACGGCGAGGAGACCCTCGCCCGCATGCACGGCGGCGACACCCCCCCGGACTTCAAGGAAGTCTTCGCGATCGGACCCTTCGACCGCCCGGCCGACCGGTATCACTCCGAGGAGCTTTCCTACCCGAACTTCGCGCCGAACCTGTGGCCGATCGCGCCGCCTGCCCTCGAGCCGGCGATGAGGGCCTACTTTCTTGCCCTCGAAGACCTGTCCCGGCGGCTCGCCCGCCATCTCGCCCTGGCCCTCGGGCTTCCGGCCGGCTGGTTCGCGGACAAGCTCGACCGCCATGCGAGCCAGCTCCGCCTGCTGCACTATCCCGCCCCGTCGCGCGAGCTCGAGCCCGGGCAGCTCCGATGCGGAGTCCACACCGATCTCGGCATGATGACGATCCTTCGCAACGAAGCCGCGGCGGGCGGCCTGCAGGTGCGACCGCGCGGGAGCGACTGGATCGACGCGCCCGCCGTCGACGGCACCTTCATCGTCAACATCGGCGATCTGCTGATGCGGTGGACCAACGATCGATGGGTGTCGACCCCGCATCGCGTGGCGGTTCCGGAAGCGGACGCCCGTTCCCGCTCGCGCCGGCTTTCGATCGGCTACTTCACACGGCCGAACTACGACGCACCGATCGAGTGCATCAGCACCTGCCAGGACGCCGCGAACCCGGCGCGCTACGCCCCCACCACCGTCAAGGTGTACAACGACCGGCGTTTCGCGCGCGGCGCCGGTCCCCACCAGCCCGGCTGAGGGAATCCGTCGTCGGGGAGGGCGTCCCGCCCCGGAGACGCGGGGACGGGATTGCGGCCGTCGCGGCCGTTCAGGCGCGGTGGTAGGGATGGCGGTGGAGGAGGGACCAGGCCCGCCAGAGCTGCTCCGCCACGATGACCCGCACGAGCGGGTGGGGGAAGGTGAGGCGGGAGAGCGACCAGGTGAGGTCGGCCCGCTCCCGGCACTCGGGGGCGAGGCCGTCCGGTCCGCCTGCGAGGAGGGCGGTGTCGCGGCCGTCGGCCATCCACGCTTCAAGCCGCTTGGCGAGGTCCGCGGTCGACCAGGCGGAGCCCCGTTCGTCGAGGGTGACGATGCGTGCACTGGACGGCACGGCGCGAAGGAGCCCCTCGCCCTCGCGTCGGATCGATGCGGCGGAGGCCCCGCCCTTGCGCGCGGCCGCTCCGCGATACGCGGTCGGGATCTCCCGGAGGGTGAGGCGGCAGGCGGGGGGCAGGCGCTTCGCGTAGTCCTCGAACGCCTCGTCCACCCATCCCGGCATCCGGGTCCCGACCGCCGCCAGCACGATCTTCACCTGTATCTCCGTTCCGTCTCCGGTGCTTCCGCGGTGTCGGTCTCGCTCGCTCCGACACGGCAAGAGCCGGGCATCTCCACCGGCCGGGTCGCTGGGCCGAGCGGTCTCCGAGGGGCCGTGGTATGGGACGTGGGCGCCTCTCGGCCAGCGCTCCCTTCGTCGCGGGGACAGGGGGACTCGAGCCCCTCCGATCCGCTGGCATCTCCCTGGCTCGCGCGGCCGAAACGCCGCGTCCGGAGCCAAGCCGTATCGGAGCGGCGGGGAGCCCGGGTCAGGGCACCGGCGCCCCGGTGGTCTGCTCGCGGAGCGCCATCACCGGCGACCAGAGCTTCTCGAGCTGGTAGAGCTCCCGTGCGTCCGGCTGCATGACGTGGACCACCACGTCGCAGAGGTCCACCAGCACCCATTCGCCTTCGCGCTCCCCTTCGACCCCGAGCGGCGGCGCGCCCCGGTGCTTCGCCGATACCGCCACCTTTTCGGTGATCGCCCGCACGTGGCGGGACGTGCGGCCGGTGGCCACCACCATGTAGTCCGTGACGTCGGTGAGCTCCCGGACATCGAGAACCTCGACGTCGCCCGCCTGGAGCTCTTCGAGCTCGGCCATCACGAGCCGGAGCAGCTCCTCGCCGCCCGGCTCGCTCCGGCCCCGTTCGTTCCGTCCTGTATCACGCGCCATCGGAATAGAGCTTCTCCTGCCGGATGTATTGCGCCACCGCCTCGGGCACGAGCCCGTCGAGATCCTCGCCGGATGCGCACCGCGCCCGAACGGCGGTGGAAGAGATGTCGACGGCCGGGAGGTCCATCACGAGGATGGAGCCCGCCGGCCGGGTGCGGAGGTGGGCCGCGTCCTCGCAGCGGCGCGCCTCCGCCCACCGGGAGACCTCGCCGCCGCGGGGCGGTCCCGCCCCCGTTCGCCGCGCCACCACGAGGTGCGCGTAGTCGGTGAGCTCGCGCCACCGCCGCCACGTGTCCAGCACCTCG
>JAJECB010000106.1 GCA_022822245.1 Gammaproteobacteria bacterium | reverse complement strand
CATCGCCCTCATCCTCGGGGTCGCGGTTCTGGGGCTGAACCTGCAATGGGGGTTCACGGGCCTCTTCAATGCCGGGGTCGCGGGGTTCATGGCCGTCGGCGGCTATGCGACGGCAATCCTGATCGGACCGTCCCGGGAGGCGGTAGCGGGCGGGTTCGAGCTTCCCTTCGTGGTCGGGCTCGCGGGAGGGATGGTCGCGGCCGGCGCGGCCGCTGCCGTCGTCGGCGTCGCGACCCTTCGGCTTCGCGAGGAGTACCTCGCCGTCGCCACCTTCGGGATCGCGATCTCCATCCAGCTCGTCGCCCTCAACTGGGAGTACCTGACCGGCGGAACCCTCGGCCTCATCGGGATCCCGAACCCCGCCGCGGGTCTCGCCGAGGGCCCGCTCGCCCGCAACGTCCTCTACCTCGGGATCGTCCTCGCCGCGGCCGGACTCGCCTACGCGGGCCTCGGGCGGATCGTCCAGTCGCCGTGGGGGCGGACTCTCAAGGCGATCCGCGAGGACGAAACGGCCGCCGCGTCGCTCGGCAAGAACCCGGTCCGGATCCGCCTGGAGGCGTTCATTCTCGGGAGCGCGATCATGGGCCTCGCGGGGGGGCTCTACGTGGGCTTCATCGGCTACGTGAGCCCCTTCGACTTCAAGCCGATCCTGACCTTCCAGATCTGGACCATGCTGATCGTCGGGGGGAGCGCCAACAACCGGGGGGCGCTGCTCGGAGCGGTGCTCGTGTGGGCCATCTGGACCACGAGTGGCTTCATCATCTCGAAGGTGGTGCCCCCGGACATGATGGCCCAGTCGGGGGCCCTTCAGGCGGTGCTGATCGGGGTCGTGCTGGTCGCGATGCTGCTCTTCCGGCCGCGGGGCCTCATCGGCGAGGAGGAGCACGTCTCGCGGCACGTCCGGCCCTGAAGCCGGCCGCAGGACGGGCGAGGTTTCCGTGCCGGCCCCCGGCACGATACGATGCACCGGTTCCCGAAACCTGCGAACGAGGAGCGACAGCATGAACATCCCCCGAAACGGTCTCGTCCTTGCCGCGGCGGCCGCCGCGCTCGCCCTCGCCGGTCCGGCCGCGGCCGCGGACTGCACGATCAAGCTTGGCGTGGTGCTGCCGGTGAGCGGCCCCATGGGTCTCGTCGGCGAGCGCATCGCGGACACCGGGCAGTTCGCGGTGGACGTCTTCAACGACGCGGGCGGGGTCAAGGGCTGCAAGGTCGAGTACCTGCTTCGCGACACCCAGGGTCAGTCGACGGTTGGCGTCGACGCGGCCAAGAGCCTGGTCGACATCGAGGGGGTTCCGGTGCTCGTCGGGGCGATCTCGAGCGGGGTCAGCCTCCCCATCCTCACCTCCGTCGCGGTTCCCTCGAAGGTCACCCAGATCTCGTGCTGCTCGTCTTCCACGAGCTTCACCGCCCTCGCCGAGGAGGGCAAGACCGAGGGGTACTGGTTCCGGACCTACGCGACGAACCGCAGCCAGTCCGCGATGGGGGCGCTCCTCACCGCGAACAAGGGCTACAAGAAGACCGCGGTCATCTACGTCAACACCGACTTCGGGGTGGGTCTCGCCAAGCAGTTCGAGCAGGACCTCCCCAGGCTCGGGGGCACGATCACGAAGATGGTGGCCTACAACGAGGAGCAGCAGAGCTACCGGGCGGAGGTGACCGCGGCCATGGAGGGCGATCCCGACTCGCTGTTCCTGGTCGCCTTCCCGGTGGACGGGGCCACGATCACCCGCGAATGGCTCTCCCTCGGCGGCACCGGCAACCTCGTGGTCAACAACTCGCTCCGGTCGGCAGACTACCTCGAGGCGGTGGGCTCGAAGCACCTCGCCGACCTCGTGGGCTACGACAGCGCGCAGCCGCGCACGGATTCGGTGGCGACGTTCAACTCCATGTTCGAGGCGCGCTTCGACGGACCGCCGGACGGACCGGGCCTGCACTCCATGTTCGACGCGGTGACCGTCACCCTGCTCGCCATGGAGTCGGCGGAGGAGATCAACGGCACGTCGATCCGCGACAACATCCGCAAGGTGACCTCGTCCGGCGGCGAGCCGGTCCACCCGGGTCCCGAGGGCATCGCGAAGGCGAGAGAGCTGCTCGCGGCCGGCAAGGCCATCCGCTACGTGGGGGCGACCGGACCCCTCCAGTTCGACGAGAACGGCGACGTCCAGGCCCCGAAGCTCACGTGGCGGTTCGAGGGCGACCGGAACGTGGAGCTGGACTACTACTCCACCGGGGATGTGGCCGAGCTCATCATGAAGCTCGACAACTGAGCGTGGGCGGCCCGGGTCGAAAAGGTGAACGGGGGCGCCGGCGGGCGCCCCCGTTCACGTCGCCGCGCGTGTTCTCGCCGGGCGCTCCCGCCGCGCCCTCGGAGGTCCCGTGAGCGGCCCGAAGCGCACCCACGTGCTCTCCGGGTCTCGGTACGAGGAGCTCGCCGGCTACGCGCGGGCGGTGGTGGTGGGCGACCGCATCTTCGTCTCCGGCACCGTCGGGGTCGACTTTGCGACCGGGGCGATGCCCGAGGGCGCGGAGCACCAGGCGAACCAGGCCCTCGACACCATCGAGCGGGCGCTCGCCGAAGCGGGGTCCGGTCTCGACGACGTGGTGAGGGTGCGGGTGTACGTGCCGGATCCGGGGGACGTCGTCGCCGTCTCCGGGGTGCTCAAGGCGCGCTGCGGGGCGGCCCGTCCCGCCAACACGACGGTCTGCGCCCCCCTCGCGGTCCCCGGTGCGAAGGTCGAGATCGAGGTGGACGCGATCCGGGGCTCGGGGTAGGAGGGGGCTCGGGATTCGCGCGCCCAACGGCCCCCCTCGGCAGAGACTTCGAATCATCCTCCGTGATGTTCTCCAGGAAGCCCGGAACGGATTCGTGGCCGGGCGACGAATGACGAGGAGCCCCACGATGGCGAAGAACGACGACTGGCTGGCCCGTACCGACGAGCCGGTGCTCGAGCCCGACCTTCCGATCTGCGATCCGCACCATCACCTGTGGGAGTTTCGCGAGGAGAGGGTCATGGCTCCGGCCGCGGTGGCGCCGCGCTATCTCCTCGACGAGGTCCTCGAGGACGTCTCGAGCGGCCACAACGTCGTGTCGACGGTGTTCATCGAGTGCGGCGCGATGTTCCGGGCCGGCGGGCCCGAAGAGTTCCGTCCCGTCGGGGAGACGGAGTTCGTCGCCGGCATCGCCGCGATGAGCGAATCGGGGCGCTATGGTCCGACGCGAATCGCCGCGGGCATCGTCGGCACCGCGCACCTGCGGCTGGGGGACCGCGTGGCGGAAGTGCTCGATCGCCAGATCGCGGCGGGCGGCGGGCGTTTTCGCGGCATCCGGGAAGGCGCGTCCTGGGACGCGAGCCCGGAGGTGCGCAACGGCCGCACCGAGCCCGGGCCGGAGCTGTTCCTCGATTCCCGGTTCCGCAAGGGGTTCCGGCACCTCGCTCCACGGGGCCTCTCCTTCGAGGGCTGGTGCTACCACCCGCAGATCCCGACCCTGACGGACCTTGCGCGGGCGTTTCCCGACACCACCATCATCCTCGATCACTTCGGCGGACCCCTCGGGATCGGTCCCTACGCGGGCCGGGGGGACGAGGTGTTCGCGGCCTGGCGGCGCGCGGTGGGGCCGCTCGCCGAGTGCCCCAACGTGCACGCCAAGCTCGGCGGCATCGCGATGGACATCAACGGATTCCGGTGGCACGAGCGGGAGGCGCCGCCGACGAGCGAGGCGCTGATGGAGGCGACCCGCCGCTACTACGAGCACACCATCGAGATCTTCGGGGTCGAGCGCTGCATGTTCGAGTCGAACTTCCCGGTGGACAAGCTGAGCTGCAGCTACCGGGTGCTGTGGAATTCGTTCAAGCGCCTCACCGCCGGCTGGTCGGCGAGCGAGCGCTCGGCCCTCTTCCACGACACTGCGGCCCGCGTCTACCGCATCGAGTCCGAGGCCGGCTGAGGGCCCGCCGAGTGCTTCTCCGGGGAGGCGGTCGCCCCGGGTGCCTCAGACCACCGAGCGGCGCGAGGTGATCCCGCCGTCGAGGGTCACGACGCAGCCGGAGAGGTAGCCGGCGCGCGCGGAGGCGCAGAACACGATGAGGTCGGCCACCTCGTCGGCGGTCGCGGCCCGTCCGCCCGGGAAGCGGGCGAGGAGCTCCCCCCACCGTTCCTCGTCGCCGAGCACCACCCCGGCGCGCTGGCGGAGCATCGTCTCCATGCGGCCGGTGTCGACGGGGCCGGGGTTCACCGCGACGACCCGGATCCCGTGGTCGAGGCTCCGCCCGCCGAGGGCGCGGGTGAGGGTCATCAGGCTCGAGTTGCCACAGGAGCCCGCGATGTAGTCGAAGTCCGGGTTCTCGCCCGAGTTCCCGACGTCGTTCACGATGACCCCGTGGCCGCGCTCGCGCATGCGGGCGAAGTACGCCCGGCACATCGCGATGTAGCCGAAGACCTTGAGCTCCCAGCCGGCGCGCCACGCATCGTCGTCCACCGCGTCCATGGAGCCCGAGGGGATCGCGCCGGCGTTGTTGACGAGGATGTCGACGTCGAGCGTCTGCTCGATGAGCCCGTCGCGCGCCGCCCGGTCGGTGAGATCGAGCGCATGGGTGCGGACCCGGCAGCCGTGCGCCCCCTCGATCGCGCGCGCCGCCTCGTCGAGCGCGTCGCCCGAGCGCGCGGTGATGTGGATCTCGCCCGCCCCCTCGCGGGCGAACGCCTCGGCGGTTGCCCGGCCGATCCCCTTCGAGCCGCCGGTGATCAATACGCTCCTGCCGTCCAGTCCGAGTTCCATCGTCGGCTTCTCCTTGCGATTCAAGCCAGAATGTATCCGCCGTCCGCAATCAGGGTCTCCCCGACCACGTAGTCGGCGGCGGGAGACGCGAGGAAGAGGGCGAGGCGGGCCATCTCCTCCGCGTCGCCGAGGCGCCCCGCGGGGATCCGGGCGAGGCTCGCGGCGAGGTGCTCGGGGTCCGCGAGCAGCGCCTCGGTGAGCGGGGTGCGGGTCCGCCCGGGAGCGAGAGCCGCCACCCGGACTCCGTGCGGCGCGAGCTCGGTCGCGGCCGCCCGGGTGAACTGGACGATTCCCGCCTTCGCGGTCCCGTAGATGGCCCGTTCCGGACCGCCGGTGAACGCGATCTGGGAGGCGGTGTTGACGATCACCCCGGCGCGGCGCTCCACCATCCCGCGCGCGATTGCGCGGGCAAGCAGGATCGGGCCGGTAAGGTTGGTCGCGATCATCCGTTCGATGGCATCCGGCTCCATCTCCAGAAACGGGCCGACATGGAGGATCCCGGCGTTGTTGAGGAGGACGTCGACCGGCTCCGCGGCGCGGGCGAGGGCTTCGACCGACGCGGGGTCCGCCTGGTCGAAGGCGTGGCTTTCCGCGCCTCCGAGCTCGGCCGCGAGCGCAGCGAGCCGCTCGAGGTCGCGGTCGGCGAGCACGACCCGCCCGCCATGGGCGTGGAATGACCGCGCCATGCAGCCTCCGAGCCCGCCCGCGGCCCCGGTCACCAGGACCCGCCGCCTGGTGAAGTCGAGGTGCTTCGCTTCGATTCCCGGCATTTCGATTGCGCTCAGCGCCCGAGGTACGACGACAGCACCTCGGGGTTGTCGATGAGCCCCGGGGCGTCGCCGGTGAACGCGATCGCGCCGTCCTTGAGCACGAATGCATCCTGCGCGACCGCCGCCGCAACGCCGACGTTCTGCTCGACGATGAGGATGGTGAGTCCCCGCGCGTGGAGCTCCTTCACCGTCTCGACGACCATGTCCACGATGATCGGGGAGAGGCCCACCGAGGGCTCGTCCATCAGCAGCAGCTTCGGCCGCGCCATGAGCGCACGCCCGATCGCGACCTGCTGCTGCTCCCCGCCGCTCAAGGACCCCGCCCGCTGCCCGCGGCGGTTCGCGATGTGGGGGAAGAGCTCGTACATCCGCTCCACGTCGGCCCGGATCCCGGCACGGTCGCGGCGCGTCGCGGCCCCGAGCTCGAGGTTCTCGTGCACCGTCATGGAGGCGAACACCTCGCGGCCCTGCGGCACCTGGACGATGCCGACCTTCACCATGTGGTCCGAGGGCCGGCCGGCCACGTCGGCGCCGTCGAAGACGATGTCCCCCGCGCGGGGCCGAAGGAGGCCGGAGAGGGTGTTGATGATCGTGGTCTTGCCCGAGCCGTTGCCGCCGAGGAGGGCGACGATCCGTCCCTCCGGGACCTCGAACGAGACGTCCCGGAGGACCTCGGTCACCCCGTACCAGACCTTGAGATGACGGACCTCGAGCATCGGTTCGCCCGCCCTCACCCCTCCGCCTGGTGCCCGAGGTACGCTTCCGCGACGGCCGGGTCGGAGCGAACCGTCTCCGGGAGCCCCTCCGCGATCTTGCGCCCCGAGTTGAGCACGACGACGCGGTCGGAGACCCCCATCACTAGCCGGATGACGTGCTCGATCATGACCAGGGTGACCCCGCGTTCGTCGCGGATGCGGCGAAGGAGGGCGTCGAGCTCCGCCACCCGGTTGACGGAGAGCCCGACCGCGGGCTCGTCGAGGAGCACCACCTTGGGCTCGTGGATGAGGGTGCGGGCGATCTCGATGATCCGCTGCTGGCCGAACGAGAGCGCGTCGCCGGCCCGGTTCGCGAAGTGGCGGAACCCGACGAAGTCGAGGGCGGTGAGGGCCCGCTCGCGCATCTCCTCCTCCTCTTCGCGCATCCGCTTCGATCGGAGCACCGCGCCGACGAGCCCGGTCGTGCTCATGAGGTGGAGCCCCGCCATCATGTTCTCGAGCACCGTCATGCCGGCGAAGAGCTGGGAGGACTGGAAGGTGCGGCGAAGGCCGAGGGCGGCGATCCGGTTCGGCTTGAGGCCGGTGATCGACCGGTCCTCGAGGAGGACGTCGCCCGCGTCGGGCGGGTTCATGCCGCAGACCACGTTGAGGAGCGTCGTCTTGCCGGCCCCGTTCGGCCCGATGATCCCGGTGATCTCGCCCTCCGGGAAGTCCACGTCCACCGAGTCGAGGGCGCTCACTCCCCCGAACGTGATCGAGACGCCGCGGACCTTGAGGGCGGCGTCCGTCATACGGGGCCGCCCCCGCGCGGCTGGCCGACCGGAGCGGTGGGCGAATCGCCGGGTTCGGGCGCGGCCCCGGGGTCCGTCTCGGGGTCCGTCTCGGGAACCGCCCCGAAGTCCTCCTCCGTCTCCTTTCCGGGCGGCACGTAGTGGAGGCGCTCGTTCCACCCGGGGAGGAGCCTTCGCACGAACACGATGACCCCGTGCGGCTGGAAGAGCACGAACACGATCAGCAGGCCCCCGAACGCCACCTCGATGGAGAACTTGAACTCCTTGGTGATCTCGACGAGCACGGTGAGGAGGACGCCGCCGATGAGCGAGCCCACTACCGAGCCCATCCCCCCGAGCACCACCGCCGCCTTGTGGAGCACCATCTGGAGGAGGTCGAAGCTCTCCGGGCCGACGAAGCCGAGCATGCCGCTGTACAGGGCCCCCGCGACCCCCGCGTAGAACCCCGACAGGGCGAACGCGAGGGACTTGTACTTGAGGAGGTCGATCCCGAGGGCCTGGGCCGCGACCTCGCCGTCCCGGATCGCGACGAACGCGCGCCCGATGGGCGACTCCATCGCGTGCTTGGCGAACACGTAGAGCACGAGCGCAGCCATCCAGCTCAGGTAGTAGATCCCGGTCTCCTGGGTGACGGGGAGCGGCGAGAAGTCGATGGGGGGTGGGATGAAGCCCCCGGCCCCGAAGGTGACCGGGGTCCAGTGGGTCATCAGCCAGAACGTGAACTGGGCGAACGCGAGGGTCGCGAGGGCGAGGTAGATGCCGGACAGGCGAAGCGCGGGGAGGGCGAGGAGGGTTCCCGAGATGACCGCGATGGCCACCCCCCCCGGAGCGGAGATCCAGTACGGGAGGCCGAAGTGCTTCATGAGAAGGCCCGTGCCGTACGCGCCGATGCCGTACATCGCGGCGTTCGCGAGGGCGAGCTGGCCCGCGAACCCGATGAGGAGGTTGAGCCCCAGGGAGAGGATGACGTAGAGCAGGATGAGGTTCGCGACGAAGGTCTGGTACTCGTTCGCGACGAAGGGAATCACGAAGAGCAGGGTGAAGAGGGCGACGAGGAACGCCCGCTTCCCGATGAGGATTCGCATCGCGGCGCCGGTACCGTTCCGTCAGACCTTGCGGACCCGGCCGAGCCCGAACAGGCCGGTCGGAATGAAGATCATCACGATCATGATGACGATGAACGCCGCCACCTCCTGCATCGCGGTATGGAGGTAGCCGGCCGCGAGCTGCTCGATGATGCCGATGAGGAACCCCCCGACCACCGCCCCCGGAATGCTCGTGAGACCGCCGAGGACGGCCGCCGCGAACGCCTTGATGAAGAGCATGAACCCGATGTCGGGGTAGAGGAGGGTGAGCGGGGCCATGAGCACCGCGGCCGCCGCGGCCACCGCCGAGCCGACCCCGAAGGTGTACATGTAGACCCGGTCGGTGCGAAGCCCGACGAGCTTCGCGGCCTTCTGATTGTCCGCCGTCGCCTGCATGAAGCGCCCGGCCCGGGTGAGCTTGAAGAACAGCGCGAAGACGATCATCACCGCGCACGCCGCGCCGAGCACCACGAGCTGCTGCGACATCACCATGATCCCGGCGAAGCTCAGGGGCTCCGGCGAGATGAGGGGCGGGAAGGTGAGGTAGTCGCCCTTGCCGCCCCACAGCCACCGCGCGACCCCCTTGAGGACGAAGGAGAGTCCGATCATCACGAGGAGCACGCTGACGAGGGTCTGGCGCTGCATGAGGGGCCGGAACGCGATCCGGTCGACCGCGATCCCGACCGCGAAGGCGAGCGCGACGGCGAGGGCGAAGGAGGGGAGGTAGGGCCAGCCGAGCATCACGTGGAACGTGAACGCGAAGAACCCGCCCAGCATGAACATCTCGCCGTGCGCGAAGTTCACGACCTGCGTCGCCTTGTAGATGACGACGATGCCGAGGGCGACGAGGGCGTAGAGCGCCCCCGTCGAGATCCCCGTCGCCACGAGATAGCTCAGATACTCCACCCGGCCGTCTCCTCCGCCTCGCCGCGCGCGCGGTTCCTCGCGCGGCCCGCTACTGCAGCTTGACGACCTTGCCGTCCTCGAGGGCGAGCCAGCCCGGGTGCTGGTTGCACTGGTGGCTGACCCCCGCCTGGCACTTGATGGGCCCGGCGTAGACGTCCACTTCCATGTCCATGTCCCCCATCGCGGCGAGGAACCCGTCCCGGGTGAGGTCGCGGCCGGCCTTGCGGAGCGCCTCGACGAGCACCTGCGCGCTGCCGATGCCGTTCATGTTGAACACGGACAGCTCGTCGTTCGGGAACAGCGCCTTGACCCGGTCGGTCCACTCCTTCACCTCCGGATCGCCCGGCTGATAGGCGGTCGCGGTAATGGTGACGAAGTTCGTGAGCGCGTCCGGCACGCCGACCTGCTTCTCGAAGGCGACGAAGTCGTTGATCGCGGTCTGCCCGACCCAGAGCGGGTTCGAGCCGATCTTGAGCGAGTCGCGGATGAGGACCGCACCCGGCTTCGGGTAGAGGATCATGATGACCGCGTCGACGCCCGCGCCCTTGAGCTTGAGCGCCTGGGGGGTGGCGTCGTTGGCGTCGACCCCGAGCTCGAGGTTCTCGACGAACTCGATGCCCTTCTCCTCGGCGTACGCGATGAGCGGGTTGTAACGGGCCATCGCCCACGCGTCGGTCATCCGCACCACCGCCATCTTCTTGGCACCCCGGGCGAGAGCGAAGTCGATCTGGGCCCGGCTCTCGACCCCGGAGGTGAGCTGGGTGGTGTAGATGTTCGTCTTCGGCGGGTCGGTGATGCCGTCCGCCACCGCGGAGTTGACGACCATCGGGATCCCGGACTTCTCGAGCTCCGGTACCGAGGCGAGAGTGGCGTTCGAGCAGGCGCCGCCGATGATCGCGAATACCTTCTGGTCGTACGCGAGCTTCTTGACCGCCGCGATAGCCCCCTCGGGCTTGCAGTTGTCGTCTTCGCGCACGAGCACGACGTTGCGTCCGTGGACCCCGCCCTCGGCGTTGACCTTGTCGAAGACCGCCTCGACGCCGTTCATCACGAGCTTGCCGTAGAGATACACAGGGCCGCCGAACGGTCCGAACGCTCCGATCCGGACCTCGGTGTCGGTGATGCCCTGGGTGTGCGCGTCGGCCGACGCGGTGCCGGCGGCAAGGCCGGTGCCGAAGGCAAGGGCCGCGGTGATCGCGGCGACTTGGTAGCGCCTTCTCATGTTCGATACCTCTTCTGGATTGCGGTTTGGCGTGGCGCCGACCCCGACGAAAGCCCCTGCAACCGCCCTCGGGCGGCCGCATCGACGACGACCGATGGGGGAACCCACGT
>JAJECB010000366.1 GCA_022822245.1 Gammaproteobacteria bacterium | reverse complement strand
GTCAACGCCTTCGCCCTGCCCGGCGGCTACGTCTACGTGACCCGGGGCCTGCTCGCGCTCGCCGACAACGAGGCCGAGGTCGCCGGAGTGCTGGCCCACGAGATCGCCCACATCACCGCCCGCCACGGCTCGAAACGCCAGTCCAAGGGCACCATCGCGGGCCTCGGCCTCACCATCCTCGGGGCGGTCACCGACAACCCGGCCCTCGTCAACCTCGGACGCGTGGGGGCGCACGCGGTGCTGAGCGCCTACTCGCGCAAGGAGGAGCACGAGGCGGACGAGATCGGCGTGCGGTACCTCAGCCGGGACGGCTTCGAGCCCCGCGCGATGTCGAGCTTCCTCGCGAAGCTCAAGCGCCAGAGCGAGTTCGAGGCATCGCTCCACGGCCGCTCCCCGCGCCCCGGGCTCGACTTCTTCGCCACCCACCCCCGCACCCCCGAACGCGTCGCGCGGGCCGTCGCGGCGGCGAGGCGCACGTCGGTGGCGGACCCCATCACCGCGCGCGACATCTACCTCTCGAAGATCGACGGCCTGCTCTACGGCGACGGCCCGGAGCAGGGCTTCGTCCGCGGGCGGCGGTTCGTGCATCCGGTCATCCGCTTCGCGTTCGAGGTCCCGCCCCGGTACCGCCTGCTGAACGGGGAGCGCTCGATCGCCGCCTTCGGCCCCGAAGGCGCGAAGATGCACTTCGACCTCCAGAAGATCGAGCCGGGCCTTTCGCTCGGCCGGTACCTGCGCGAGGTGTGGGCGCCGCGGGCCCGCATCGCTCACTTCGAACGCGAGGCGGTGAACGGAATGAATGCGGTGACCGCATTCGCACGGGCGGGCCGGAACCAGTGGGTGCGGGCGGCGGTGATCCGCTTTCGAAGGGACACGGTGGCGCGCTTCGCGTTCGTCCCCGCCGCGGCGCCGGACAGCCGCGCGGACCGGCGTCACCGCCGGGCCGTGCGTTCTTTCCGGCGGCTCTCGTGGAGGGAGGCGCGGGAGGCGCGGCCGTGGCGCATCGAGGTCCGCGAGGTCGAGCGGGGCGACACCGTCCGGAGCCTTGTCGACTGGCACTTCGCGCCCGGGGTGGAGCAGCCCCGCCAGCTTTTCCGGCTCCTGAACGGCCTCCCGCGGGGCGAGCCCCGGCCCGGCGACCGGGTCAAGCTCGTCGTCGAGGAGTGGCCCGGCGAACGTCGCTGACCCGGTCAGACATGCGGGCTGAAGCGATCACGAAGAAGCGGCAGCACCGCCTCCGCCAGTCGGTCCGTCTGCTCCGGGTCGTAGTTGAACGGGGTGAAGATGAAGCGATCGATGCGCGGGAGCTCCGCGGCACTCTCCGCGATCCGGTCCACGATCTCTTCCGGGGTGCCGACGAGGTAGGTGCGGCGGGCCTCGTCGAGGCTACCGTCGAACCACCGGCGCACCGCCTCCTCGCACCGCTCGCGCTCCCCCGCCTCGCCGGTCGTCACGTAGCACCAGTGCGAGTAGATGATCTCGAAGCGGCGCGGGTCCCGGCCGCCCGCGTCCATTCCTTCCTCGATGCGCCGCCACGCCCGGCCGAGGAGGCCGGGGTCGGTCATCGCCTTCGCGTGCGTCGAGTAGGTGAGCGGCACCCAGCCGTCGCCGAGCCGGGCGATCCGGTCGAGGACCCGGTCGACGAGGGGATTGAACTCGTGGACCTCGGGGCCGATCGAGCCGAACCAGATGGGCGGGTGCGGCCGCTGCACGGGCTTGGGCTCGACGGAGACGTCCCGGAACGAGAAGCACGCGCCGTCGTGGTCCACATGGTTCTCGGTCCAGAGCCGCCGGATCACCTCGAGCGACTCCTCGAGGTATCGCCCGCGCCGCGCGCGCGGAACCCCGAGCACCTCGAACTCGTGGGCGTTCCACCCGCCCCCGACGGCGAGGACGATGCGCCCGCGCGACGCGACATCGAGGGATGCGAACACCTTCGCGGTCAGCACCGGGTGGCGGTACGGCAGGTTGTAGACGAGGGGCGAGAGCTGCATGGTCTTCGTGTTCGCGGCGAACGTCGCGAGGCACGTGGTCACCTCGTACATGGTCGACTCGTAGACCGGCGGCACCCGCGAGAGGAGCCGATCCGCGACGTGCACCGAGTCGAAGCCGAGCATCTCCGCCCGGGCCACCCATTCGACGATGTCCACGAACGGGGTCGGATCCGCGATCCAGCCGTGCGGCCGGATCCCGAACCGGAGCCGCGCTTCGTTCATCTTCCCCCTCCTCCGCCGGATGGCGGCTCAGGCGCCGCCGCCGGCTCACCCGGGAGCCGGACGGGCGCGGGACCCGGCCGGGCTCGACCGTGCCGGGGACCTTCACTCCGCCGCGGCGCCCGCGCCAGCACCGGCGCCGGCGCACTCCGACGCCTCGTTCTCCCGTGACCGTCGCACCGGTCCGGGACGACTGCATCTTCTGCCGGATCGTCACCGGCACCGCGCGCTCGCATCCGGTCTGGGAAGACCCGGACACGCTCGCGTTCATGGACCTCGCGCCCCTTGCGACCGGGCACGTCCTCGTCATCCCGAAGCCGCACTGGGAGAACGTGTTCGAGACCCCGGCTCCGGCCCTCGGCGCGGTCATGGACACCGCCAAGCGGGTGGCGCACGCGATCCGCGCGACGATCGCTCCCCCCGGGCTCGGGGTGTACCAGGTGAACGGGCGGGCGGCCGGCCAGACCGTGTTCCACTACCACGTCCACCTCATCCCCCGCCACGGCGGGGTGTCCCTCGACCTTCACGGCCGGCGGCGGGCGGACCGCGACGAGCTCGACCGGGTCGCGAACCTGATTCGCAGCGGGCTCGACGCGCCCGGCGGCTGACCGCCGCGGCGCCCGGGGGCCGGGGCCTGGAGATCGGCCGGGGGTCCGGTGAACGAAGGACCTGACGGGCGGACGGGAGCGTTCAGGTGGCGTTCGACTTCTCGACGCTCAGCCCCCCGCAGACGAACAGGATCTGACCGGTGACGAAGGAGGTCCTCGCGTCGAGGAAATAGCTCGTGGCGTGGGCGATGTCGGCCGGCTCGCCCAGCCGCCCGACCGGGATCCTCGCGAGGTACGCCGCCCGCTTCGCCGACCCCTCCGGGTACACGGACCGGAACATGTCGGTATCCACCGGACCCGGCCCGATCGCGTTGCAGGTGATCCCGTGGGATGCGAACTCGCTCGCCCACGTCTTGGTGAGCCCGATGAGGGCCGCCTTGGTCGCGGAGTAGACGGTCTGGTTGACATGGCCGAGGGCGGCCCGGCTCGCGATGTTGACCACCCGGCCGAACCCCGCCGCCTTCATGCCCGGCACGAGCGCCTGCATGGTCTGGACGTAAGAACGGACGTTGACCGCCATCAGCGCGTCGAAGGTGTCGAGCGCGACCTCCTCCAGGGGCTCCATCCGGACGATCCCCGCGCAGTTGACGAGCCGGGTGACGCTTCGCCCCTCGACCGCCCAGGCGAGGGCGTCCCCGGTGTCGGCGGGGTCCGACAGGTCCACCTGGCGGAACTCCCCGAGAGTCGGGTCCTCCGGCTCGATGCGGTCCAGCATGAGGATCGAACAGCCGTCCGCCTTGAGGCGTTCGGCGATCGCGCGCCCGATGTTGCGGGACGCGCCCGTCACGAGGGCGTATTCGGTCATCGTGTGCTCCGCTCTCCGGGCGCGGTTCCCGCGCCACGATCGGCCCCCGGTCCGGGGCCGGTCACATCAGCCATTCGTTGTCCGCGGATTCCCCCGCGATGGTGGTGCGGCGCATCTCCCGAGGCTGGTCGGACGGGTAGGGACGGCCGCGATGGAGGACGCAGCGGTTGTCCCACATGACGAGGTCGCC
>JAJECB010000319.1 GCA_022822245.1 Gammaproteobacteria bacterium | reverse complement strand
ACGAAGGGGTCGCCGCCCTTCAGGCGCAGCACCCGCCGGCCCTCGCGGGCGAGTCGGACGAGAAGGCGGTTGATGTCGGGCTGGTGGATCGCGTGCTCGGCGCGGCGCTTCCCCGCGTAGATCTTCTCCGCGTCCCGGCGCACGAGGGCGAGCACGCCCGGCGACACGAGGCGATCGTGCACCACCACGTCGGCCTGCTGCATGAGGCGCATCGCCCGGAAGGTGAGGAGGTCCGGGTCGCCCGGGCCGGCCCCGACGAGGTACACCTCCCCGGTCGGGTCGCGCCCGCCGTCCTCCGCTTCGAGGGCGGCCGCGAGCGCGGCGCGCGCCTCCTCCATCCGGCCCGCGAACGCCATCTCCGCGATCGGCCCCTCGAACACCCGGTCCCAGAACGCCCGCCGGTCCGAGACCCGGGGGAGGCGGGCGTTGACCTCGGGGCGGGCATCGCGCGCGAGCTCCGCGAGCCGCCCGAAGGACCGCGGAATGAGGGTCTCGAGCCGGGCCCGGACGTAGCGGGCGAGCGAAGGGGAGGCCCCGCCCGTCGCGACCGCCGCGAGGACCGGGGAGCGATCGACGATGGCGGGCATCGAGAAGTGCCCGCTCCGGGCGTCCGACGCGCTGTTCGCGAGGATGCCGCGCGCCTCGGCGAGCTCCACGATCCACCGGTTGAGGTCGCGGTCGTCGGTCGCCGCGATGACGAGCCGCGCGCCCGCGAGGTCGGATTCCTCGAACCGCCCGCGCCTCAGCGCCACCAGCCCGTCGCGCGCGAGGTCCGCGGCGGACGCGCACGCCTCGGGGGCGACCAGGCGTACCCGCCCGCCCGCCGCGGCGAGCAGCTCGGCCTTCCCGGCCCCGACCTGCCCGGCCCCGACCACCAGGCACGGCCAGCCGCGCAGGTTCAGGAAGACGGGAAGCTGCTCCAACTCGACCTACCTCGCTTCGCTGCCCGGCCCCCGCGAGGGGTATGCTCACGGCTCCGCGTAATGACCAGTTTCGTCCCCGACGAACGGGTTCCCTTCCCCTTCACCCGCCGATTCCAAGGAAACGGGATTCGGAATGCCCGCGGTAGCCGCTGCGTCCGGCGTGGCCTTGCGAACGGTGCGCCCGTGCCGCTGGATTCGTCTCATTTCTCATCCGTTCCGAAGAGACCTGACGCGCCATCGCGGGCACGTCCGAAGTGTACGCAACTTGGAAGCCGCCGCCCGGTCGTCCGGCATGTCCCGGTGCGGGGAGTCCGGAAGCGGAGGTCGCGCATCCGTGACGGCGACGCAACATGACGTTCGTACCCAATCGGGGCGTGGTTCGGGTTCACGCTATCGCACCCCATCCACGACGAGTGCGAAGAGCCGCAGGTCGGATTACGCTTCGCCAATCCGACCTACCTGATTCGCAGAGCGTCATTCGAATCTGGTGCGTTTCTTGGCCCGATTGCGTGAACGGGGCACGTCCGGGCAGGCCGGGAGCCGGCCGCTACAGCCGGGTCAGTCGGCCGCGCCCAGCCCGCTCCCCACCGGGGGGCGGGCGTCCGGTAAGCTGTCGGGTGCGTCGTCCGCGGACTGTCCTCGGTGCCGACTCGCACTCCGTCGCTGCCAGGAAGCGCGGACGCTCCCCCTCCTTCGTTCACGGTGAGGCCCCGATCCAATGCCGCGAAGCCGGTCCCGCAAGAGCGGGAAGCGCAAACGCAAGTCCTCGACCCGCGGGCACGGCGGCGGGCGCCGCGACGAGTGGATCGGCGGCCGGTTGTTGCCGCCGTTCTTCGTCGACGATCCCGAGGAGGAGCCGTTTCGCCCGGAGCTCGTCGTCTGGATGGACTCGCAGGGTCTCATCGTCGGCCACGCACTGCCCGTCCCCGGGGAAACGGAAGGCATCCTGGCCCGAACGCTGCTGGAGGCGATGGAGCGACCTCTCATCGGGCCGAGGCGCCGGCCGAGCGCGATCCGCGTGGCGGATCGATCCTTCGCGGCCGAGATACGCGCCGCGGTCGGCAACCGCATCCCGATCCGGGTTGCCCCCACCCCGGAGCTGGACGAAGTCCTGGAGTCCATGGCCGAATCGTTTCCCGCGCCTCCCGCCGGTAAGGGTCAGTCCCCGAGCTACCTCGAAAACGGACGTGTTCCGCCCGAAACAGTCGCGGCTCTCTTCGCGGCGGCGGAATCCCTCCATCAGGCCGCGCCCTGGACGGTGGCGACGGACGACCAGGTGCTTCGGCTGGACATCCCCGAACATGAAGTCGCGGGGGCCTGCCTCACCATCATCGGAAATCTCGGCGAGAGCTTCGGCGTCCTCATCTTTCCCTCCTTCGCGGGCTACCTGGCCTTCGCGGCGTTGGCGGAATCATCGAGCCGGCCGGAAGGCGCGCGGCTCGACTTCGGAACCTCCTGGCTCTCGCTCGGTTTCGAGCGGGGCGCGGACCTTCCGGCTTCGATGCGCCGGGAGGTGGCGGCGCACGGCTGGCCGGTCGCCGCCGCGAACGCCTATCCGCACGTCGCGCGCTTCGACCATGACGGCACGCCGTACCCCACCCGGCCGCGCGATCTCGAAATCGCGGCGGCGGCGGCGGCGGCGTTGTCCCGTTTCTTCGCCGCGCACCGGGACCTCTACGAGGCCGAAGAAATCGACCCGGTATGTGAGTCGTACACCGTCCTCGACGGCGTCGAAGTGCGCCTCACCGCCCCCGCCGGCCTGTTTCCCCTCGACGGGAACGGTGACGAGGTCACCGAACTCGGCCCGGATTCGGCCGGGGAAGGCCGGCCCCATCCTGTCCACGCGCTCGACCATGCGCTCGTCACGGAGCTGGAAGACTTCGCCTTCGAGCGGTTTGGCGACGAGTGGTTGGGCTTCGTCCGCGACTTCGAGGATCCGCCCGGCGCGGTGCAGCTCACGGCCCCCTGGTCGGTATACCACTATCGCGTGGGCCGGACGACGGTACTCGAAGCGTATCTGCGGTCCCCACCCCGGAGCTTGTCCCCCACCGAGGCGGAGTGGCTCGAAGCGCAACGGACTGCATGGCTCTCGATATGGGAAGTCATCGCGGTCGATCCGGGGGCGAGCTTGACACTGCGCGACCTCCTCTCCGGCGAGGAACGGTTCGTGCACGAGAGCGAGGGATCGAAGACGCTCGTGCTCCGCGATGCGGTGCTCGGGCGCGTCGTCGATCACGCGAGAGGCTCGTTCCTGTGCGGGTTGCATCCGAACCCGCTTCCTCCCTGGGATGCGGCGGAGGTCGTGCGGCGGGCGCGCGGACGGCTCCGCCGCCGGCGCCAGGTTCCCGTCGATCGGCTGCGGGACGAAGCCTTCGGTCGCTACTTGATCCGTCGCTGGGAGGAGGCGGTGGACTGGCTCGACGAGCGGACTTCGGTGCCGCCGGACCTCCGGAACAGCGACGGGGATGTCCTGCTGCTCACCACCGACCACTTCCGGCTCGAGCCCGGGGCGGCGGAGGACGTGGCGGCGGGACTCGCGGCGATGGAAGGGGTGGATCCGATTGCGGGCAGCGACGAAGGCGAGGGCGACGGCGCTCCCGCGTTCGTCTTCTTCCGGGCCGAGGACGGGCGGCCGGAAGACCGGCAGCGGACCGTCATCGGCTTCGTCTGGCTCGCCGACGACGCGCTCCGGGTGCAGACGAACTCGCGCGAGCGAGCCGATACGCTGCGCGCGCGCATCGAGGCGGCGTGCGGAGACGGCATCCGTCACCGCGCCCGCGAGCACGCGGACCCGACGTCAGACGCCGCTCCGCTCCCTTCCCCCGACACCACGTCCGCACCGCCCATCCCGGACGAGGTCCTCCACGAACTCAAGTGCCAACACTATGCGGACTGGCCCGACCATCCTCTCCCCGCCCTCGACGGGATGACCGCGCGCGAGGCGGTACGCACCGCCGACGGACGCACCGTTGTCGACAACCTCCTGAAGGAGATGGAGAACCACGAGCAGCGGGCGCCCGGCCCCGCGTTCGACTTCTCGGATCTCCGTCGCGAACTGGGACTCGAGTAGCAGGCCACGGTGATGCCCGTTCGTTGGCAGCACCCGAATCTCTTCCTATCCGGGCAAGCGCGGAACGGCTCGACAGTCGTGCTCGGCGGCTGTTGAGCGTCCTGATCATCTCCTGATGACGCCCTGCTCTCGACCGCCTTCCGGCTCGTCTCAGCCCGGAATCACGCACTCCACTTCCCCTGTTCCGGCCAATGAACGTTGATACCCTTCTGCATTCCCGCCTCGACGGGGGAACGGAAGGGAGTCAAGATGGGCGCCATGAGCACCGCCGCACGCAAGCCTGAGTCGGCGCAAACCCCCCGGGCCACCTACCAGGACGTAATCGACGCGCCCGCACATCGGATCGCGGAGATCGTCGATGGCACCTTGTACACTCATCCGCGGCCTGCCATGCCGCATGCACTCGCGAGTTCGGCGTTACAGAGCGATCTCTCGAACACCTTCCAGTTCGGCCGGGGTGGTCCCGGTGGGTGGTGGATCATCTTCGAGCCCGAGCTGCACCTCGGCGAAGACATCCTGGTTCCCGACCTGGCGGGTTGGCGCCGCGAGCGGATGCCGGACTATCCCGATACCGCCTACGTGACCCTCCCGCCTGACTGGGTGTGCGAGGTGCTCTCAGCCTCGACACGCCGGCTCGACCTTCAGGAGAAGCGACCGGTCTACGCCCGCGAAGGGGTCGCGCACCTGTGGCTCGTCGACCCGGCGGACCGCACCCTCGAAGCGTTCGAGCTCCGCGACGGCCAATGGGTGCTCATCGGGAGCGCGAAGGACGACGACCCGGTGAGCATCCCCCCCTTCGACGCGATCACGTTCAGCCTGGCCGACCTCTGGCCCTGAAGTGCGCGCCGGCGCGGGGAGCGGGTTCCCGGCGGTCGGGTGAGTCGGAAGCCCGGCGGCGGGCCTCCACCGGCCTCGTCTGCGAACGGCGGCGCAAGCACGAACCGGGACAGCGGTGAGATGGTCCCGCGTCGGCAGAGCCGCTCCTTGCCCTTCTGGCGGCTCCTTCCGGTCACCGGGAGCGGGACGGTTCCCGAGCGTGCCCGCGGCGCGGGTCGGGGTGTCATCCCCGCATGCGCTCGCCGCGGGGGTCGAGGATCGGCTCGCGGAGGAGGGTGGCGGCGCGCCGTTCGCCGAGGATCTCGACCGTGAACTCCGCGCCGCCGTCCTCCATCAGCTCGACCGGCACGAACCCGAGGGCGATGCTCTTGCCGCTCCAGTGCGCGTAGCCGCCCGAGGTCACGAAGCCGACGACCTCGTCTCCCGCGAAGATCGGCTCGTCCGCCCACACGTCCGCGTCGCGCGCATCGACCTCGAACGTGCAAAGGCGCCGCCCGGGGGGCGCATCTCGCTCGCGCATCGCGGCGTCGCGGCCGATGAAGCGGTTCTTGGCGAAATCGACGAACCGGTCGAGGCCGGTCTCCGCGGGGGTGTACTCCGGCCGGTACTCCCGCATCCACGCCCCGTACGACTTCTCGAGCCGGAGCGACATCATCGCGCGCATGCCGAAGGGCCTCATCCCGTGCTCCTCCCCGGCCTCGGTGAGGGCCTGGTAGAGGGCGACTTGGTGCGCCGGGTCCACGTAGATCTCGTAGCCGAGATCGCCCGTGTAGCTCAAGCGGCAGACGAGCGCGGGGACGAGGCCCACCTCCATCTCGCGCGCGTCGAAGAAGCGGAGGGCCCGGTTCGAGACGTCCGCCGACGGCGCCGCCGCGGCGAGCACCTCCCGCGCCCGGGGGCCCGCGATCTGGAACCCGATGCGCTCGAGCGAGACGTTGCGCACCGAGACGCCCCCGTTTCCCGCCGGCAGGTGGGCTTCGAACCAGCGCATGTGAAACGCTTGTGCGGCGTACGAGGCGGTGAGCTGGAACCGCTCCGGGGCGAGCCGCGCCACCGTGAAGTCTCCGACGAGCCGGCCCTTGGGGCTCAGCATCGGGGTCAGCACGATCCGGCCGACCTCCGGCATCCGGTTCGCCATCAGGTGCGAAAGCCAGACTTCCGCCTCCGGCCCCTCGACCCGGTACTTCCCGAAGTTGTGGATCTCGTTGATGCCGACCGCCTCACGCACCGCCCGGCACTCCGCTCCGGTCGGTGCAAAGGCGTTCGACCGCCGGAAGCTCGGCTCCTCGAACGCGGGCTCGCCCTCGGGCGCGAACCAGTTGACGTGCTCGAGCCCGTAGCCGGCCCCGAAGACGGCGTTGCGCGCCGCCCACACCCCGTAGGCGGGCGTCGTCACCAGCCCGCGCGCGGCAGGGAGCTCCTCGTTCGGGTAGGAGACCGCGAACCGGCGCTGGTAGTTCTCGCGCACCTTCGCCCGGGTGTAGGGGCGGGTGCACCAGTCTCCGAACCTCGCCACGTCCATCGCGAAGATGTCGCGCGAGGGCTCCCCCTCGATCATCCACTCCGCGAGCGCGAGCCCGACCCCGCCGCCCTGGCTGAACCCCGCCATCACCGCGCACGCCGCCCAGTAGTTCCGGAGCCCGGGCACCGGGCCGACGAGGGGGTTCCCGTCCGGCGCGAAGGTGAACGGGCCGCTGATGATGCGCTTCACCCCGGCCGTCCGGAGCACCGGGTAGCGCTCGTACGCGATGTCGAGCTTGTCCGCGATGCGGTCGATCTTCTCGGGGAGGAGCTCCGGCCCGAAGTCCTCCGGGGTCCCCTCCACCGCCCACAGCTCGCACCGCTGCTCGTACATGCCGATGACGAGGCCGCGGCCCTCCTGGCGGAGGTAGCTCTCGCCGGCCGGGTCCATGCAGTGCGGAAGCTCGGCGTCGCGCTCGTAGACCTCGGGGAGGTCGTCGGTGACGAGGTACTGGTGCTCCATCGGGTGGCAGGGCAGGTAGACGCCGGCCATCTCGCCCACCTCCCGCGCCCAGAGCCCCGCCGCGTTGACGACGCGCTCGGCGTTGACGGTGCCCTTCCCGGTCACCACGTCCCAGCTTCCGTCGGGGCGCGGGTGGAGCTCGCGCACCGGGTTGCGGAGCACGATCTCCGCCCCCTGCATGCGTGCTCCCCGGGCGTACGCCTGGGTGGTGCCCGCGGGGTCGAGGTGCCCGTCGAGGGGATCGTAGAGCGCCCCGAGGAGTCCCTCGGGGTTCGTGATGGGAGAGAGCCGCGCGACCTCCGTCGGCCCGACGATCTCGGTCTCGAGCCCCATGTAGCGGTGCTTGGCGCGCTCGGCCTTGAGGAAGTCGAGGCGGTCCGGGTCCGAGGCGAGGGTGAGCCCGCCCACGTGATGGAGCCCGCAGGACTGGCCGGTCAGCTCCTCGAGCTCGCGGTAGAGCCGGATGGTGTAGCCCTGGAGCGCGGCCATGTTGGTGTCCGCGTTCAGGGTGTGGAACCCGCCCGCGGCGTGCCAGGTCGAGCCGTGGGTGAGCTCGGCGCGCTCGATGAGCATCACGTCGCTCCAGCCGAGCCGCGTCAGGTGGTAGAGCACGCTGCACCCGACCACCCCGCCGCCGATCACCGCAACCCGAACATGCGACTTCATGGCGCGAATCCTGCTCCTCGTCAGGCCGCCGACGGCCGGGGCGTCACTCGCTCCACTCCTGTCTCGAGGCGGTCAACAATGCGGCCCAGTCGTCGGGCGGATTGCCCCGCGCGAGCATTCTTGCGAAGACGGAGTACGGATCGGTCCTGCTTCCCGAGGATCGTAGCGTACGTTGGTCATTGACCCATGCGTAGACGATCACCTTCGCCCTGGCGTCGTAACGGAAGAACAATCGGAACCGTCTGCCGATCCTGACGCGCCGCCAATGACGGTAGCGCGCGCCGAGCGTGTTCCCCTGGCGGTACTCGTCGCGGGATGGATCCTGCGGGACGATCTCGAGCATCAGACGGCTCAGTGCCTGAAACAGCTTGACATTCGCATTGGAAGCGAACCCCGCCGGGTCGTTTCGCCGTGCGCGTCGGACCGCCCGGTCGAGGTTGCGGAGCTGGTCGATCAGGCAGTCGTGGAAGAGCAGCGTCCAGCCGTGGCGCTGCATCAGAGGTCGACGTCGCCGTCGATGTCGTCGTCGAGCCGCACGTCGCGCCGGGCATGTTCAAGCATGCTTTGGACCAGATCGTCGGGGAGCCCTCGAACATGCCTGCCGGCCCGGATGTCGTCCGACAGGAGGTCCAGGAATGCACCGATGGCCGGATCTTCATGCTCGGCGTCGGCGCGGCTGACGACGACTCGCCCATTCTCGTGGAGCTCGAACGCCACCCTGGCACCGACGTCGACCCCCAGCGCCTGGCGGATCGCCTTGGGGAGGGTGATCTGGCCCTTGGCGGTCATCGTGGCTACTTCGTGGAGGATCGACATGACGGAGGCTCCTCGTGGGCCTTGCGAGACTGTAAGAATTATTCCTTACGAGATCAATGTGCGCTCGGGCCGCACCGGAGCGTGCGATATCGGGAAGGCGCAGCGCGGCCGGAATCGGGGCCGCCTTCGCGCTTCCGGGACGTTCTTCGAACGGCATGCGTCACTCCCCGTGGGGCGTCGAGCTATTGGCGTGGGTTTCCACGTGCCTCGCGACGACTTCCGCCCGCGGGCTCCCGATGTCGCGCAGGGCGTCGAGGACGGCGCCGGAGAGCCCCGGATGGCGGCGTGCACACCGGCCGAGGCGAACGATCGCATCGTCGTCCCATACCGCCGCCACCGCCTCGATGATCTCCGTCGACGGAGCTCGCTCGAGCTCGTCGAACAGGGGTTGCCGCGCCCGGGAGTCGCCGCGCAGCCCGAGTGCGACCGCCGCCGCGCGCCGGTCCGCGGCCGAGCGGGCGAAGAGGCACGCGTGGAGACGGTCGGCGGGAACGTGCGCGCTGGCCGCGAGCGCGAAGGCCGCCCCGCGCACCGCGGCGTCCTCGTGGTCGAGGAGCGGGCCGACGAACGGGGCGGGCAACGCAAGCCCGGCGGATGCGGCGGTCTGCAACGCGGTCGGCAGCAGCGAGGCCGGCAACCCCTTCCACAGCACGAGCCGCCTGAGCGCCGAGCGCGCCTCCGCGCCGCCGAGCCGTGCGAGGGTGTCGACAACGGCAAGCTGTTCCGGCAGCGGCTTCTCGATGCCGAATCCGGAGAAGCGCCGCCAGAGCGCTTCGAGGGCCGGTACCGCCGCCTGGAGGGAGCGGGAGACGACCTCCCGGCAGACCGTCTCGACATTCGACGGCCCCGCGTTCGGGATCAGTTCGAGCAGATCATCGTCCGAGAGGGTGTCCACCGCGGGGGTCGGGGCGGACGAGGCGGCCGTCCGCGGGGAATGGCGAGGTTCCTCCCCGCCGCGTTCGGCGAACAGATCCAACTGGTGCTGTTCAGTCTCCTGGTCCGTACGCGGGACGCTCGGCTGCGCTTGGTCGGAGCCGGTCCCCGATCGCTTCATCACCGGGCACCGGCTCCGGTGGCACGCTCAGGCACCTGCCCACGGGTCGATCACCTCGACCCCCGTATCGGAGAAGTCCCGCACGTTCCGCGTCGCGACGGCCATGCTCCGCGATCGCGCGATGGCCGCGAACTGACAATCCGACTGCGAGATCGGACGCCCGGCCGCCCGGCTCGCGGCGGCGATATCGGCGTAGGCGCGCGCCGCGTCGCTGTCGAACGGAAGTACCCGGCCAGCAAACAAACCGCCCAGCGTTCGCTCGGCGGCGTCCGAGAGACCCCGACGACGCGCTCCCTCCGGCAGAAAGGCGATGCCGGACCGAATCTCCGCTTCGGTGATCGCGGTTACGAACAACCCCCGCGTCGGCAGGTCGTCCATCCAGACGAGAACCTGAGTGCTTGGCACGTCGCGCATCAGTTCGGACACCACATTCGTGTCAAGCACGATCATCGCTGTCTCAATCAAATCGGGGCGGTTCGCGCATCGGGCCGCGCGGCGGCAGTTCCAACTCGATCCCACCGAATGGTTTGAACAGTTCGTGAATCGCCGATCCCAAGCCTTTGGCGGGCACGGCGTCTCCTCCCACGGCCTCGCGCAAGATCAGCCGCACTTCTTCTTCCATGGAACGGCCATTGCCCGCCGCGCGTATACGAAGTCCGGTCTTCACGTCGTCGTCGAGATTACGGATTGTGATGCTCGCCAACGCCATGCCCTCCGTTTGCGTCTGGTCGCATCCTACGCTGTGCTTGCGATGCAATCAAACGGCAGTCCGTGCACGGCGGTTGACTCGCCGGTGCCGGCTTCCCGCGCTCCGGCTCGCGCGCGGCGCGGTTCCCTCCGCGGCTCAGCCCGTCGCCCGGCGCTTCTTGCGTGGGCGGAGGGAGCACGAGGTCCGAGGGGTTCTGGAGTCGCGGTGCGTCCGCCTCCAGAGCGACGGCGGCGAAGAACCGGGCCGGGACCCCGAGCGATTCGGCCTCCCAAATCCATGACCGTCTGAACCGGCTAGACTCTGCGCATGCTGCAGACAGCGATGGGCCGGAGACCCCGACGTGCGATGAGGCGGGACGGGAATTGCGTTACGAGAGCAACCGGAAGCACTCGGAGCCGTGGCAGCGGGGGCGTCGCGGCTCACTCTGCCCGAAGGAGGTCCGGGAGTCGGCGCTCGAACTGTTGAAGAACAGCGAGCTGGACGGAGACAAGCGCTATGCGGTCCATCAGGGCAGGGCCTATTGTGCACGGCAGCATAGCGAAGATGCATGGCACGGATATCCCGTTGGCTGGGTCGAGGTGCCGGAGTACATCAGACGCAAGTGGCTGCGGCACGGCCAAGTGAGCCGGCGAGACATTCGCAGCAACTGGGGTCCTGATTACGTACCAAGCACATCCGGCTCAGAAGTAGTTCTCGGCCAGCTTGAGCACTCGGTACGGCATGGGGGCGGTGCGCAGGGCGACGAACGCGAGGCGAGGAAACATCTCCGGGAGCGAGAAGCGACGGCTGAAGC
>JAJECB010000309.1 GCA_022822245.1 Gammaproteobacteria bacterium | reverse complement strand
CCCCGCTCCCGGGCGGCCGGTGCTCCCGACCGGCTCGGGCTCCCGACCCGAGTTTCGGAAGCAGGGAGGTCGCGGTTCGCAGCCCATGTGATGCGTGCCGTTCCTCTCGAGCGGGGGGCGGGGAGGTGCGGGCTCCGCGCGGCCGTGGACGCTCACCGGATCGGGGGGCGCCTCGGGTCCGCAGGGGCCGGAACGCCGCGCGGGGCCATCACTCCGTGCCCCGCTTCAGGGTCCTCGGTCCGAGCGGGTGGTCGGCGTGAGGGTAGGGATGGTGTCCGTGCCCGTGGCCGTGCCCATGCCCGCGCCCCGGTCCGTGGTCATGTCCGTGCCCGTGGCCGTCCCCGGCCCCGTGGTCATGGGCATGCACGTGATCGTGTCCATGTCCGTGGTCGTGCCCATGGTGTCCGTGCGCATGATCCTGCCCGTGTCCGAAGCCGGTGCCGATCCCTTCGACGTGGTGGTGGTGGCTCTCCTGGGGGAGCCCCTTCTCCGCCTCGAAGCCGAGGACCTGCTCCCGGTACTTGCAGAGCTTGCAGTTCATCAGGTTCGCGCCGCGCAGGGTCTCCTCCACGCGCTCCGCGAAGGCGTCGAGCACCGCCTCGTGGTCGTTGAGGTACGGGGCCTTGAGGAACTCGATTCCGGGGTGCCGGGCCGCCACCCGGTCGGTGTGCTCGTAGATGCGCTTGACGAGCACCCCGGTGAAGAGGAAGTACGGAAAGACGACGATGCGCCGGTACCCGAGGCGCGCGGCGTGCTCGAGGCCTGGCTCGACGAGGGGGAAGGTGACCCCGGAGTAGGCGGTCTCCCCCCAGCCGAACCCGAAGCCCTCCCACAGCATGCGCATCACCTTGGCGACGTTGCTGTTCGCGTCGGGGTCCGACGCCCCGCGGCCCACGACGACGAGCATCGTCTCGTGAAGCGGCACGTCCCGGCCGGCCGCGTCGAGGGCGGAGCGGATCCGGTCGCCCGCGGCGCGCAGCAGCTTCTCGTCGAGCCCGAGCTCGCGCGCATAGCGGATCTCCATCTCCGGGTGCTCGGCCTCGAAGGTGTTGAGCACGGACGGAATATCGTTCTTGGCGTGCCCGGCCGCGAACAGCATTCCCGGCACCGCGAGACAGAGCTCGTTGCCGCGGGCGCGGAGCTTCTCGAGGCCCTCCCGGATCACCGGGGTCGCGAACTCGAGGAACCCGCTCTCGACGTCGTACTGGGGAAGCCGTTCGCGGATGCCGCCGGCAACCGATTCGAACTCGGTGACCGCCTGCACGTCGCGGCTTCCGTGGCCGCACACCATCACCCCGATCCGGTTCATGCTCCGGCTCCTCCGGCCTGCCCCCCGACTCGCGAGGCTCCCGTTCGCGCAATCCGGGAAGCTCGCGCGCCCGGCCGCCGCAGCGCGGCTCCGTCCGTCGACGTCCCGAGCCTCGGGGCCGTCCTCGGCCGGCGCCCACTGCCACGCCGCCGTCCCCGGTCGAACGGGACGCGCGGAGAGTCGTGGAACCGCGCCCGCCGCGAGCGAGGCACGGTGGTCCCTGCGAGCGTCGTCGCGACCGGCGCGGGGTAACATCGGCTCGGCCGCGTCCACGGCGCCCCCGGGAAATGTTCGCGTTCGACCCCTTCGCCCTCGCCCTCGCCGCCCTCGCGGTGGACGCCGTCGTGGGCGATCCGCCTGGCCTCTACCGCCGCGTGCCGCATCCGGTCGCGGCAATCGGCCGGGGGATCGCGTTCCTTGATGCGCGGCTCAACGATGCCGCCGCTTCCGACGCGCGCCGGCTCGTCCGCGGGGGTGCGGTCGTTCTTCTCGTCACTCTCGCGACGGCCGGCGCGGGCGCCGTCTTTCACGCGTTTGCGTCCGCAGTGCTCGTCGCGCCCGCGGGCGCCGCCATCGAGGCGGTCGCGGCAAGTGTGTTCATCGCGTTTCGCGGACTTCGCGACCACGTCGGCGCCGTCGCGCGCGGCCTCGAGACCGGCCTCGCCAAGGCGCGCTCCGCGGTCGCCCACCTCGTCGGGCGCGACCCGGCGAGCCTCGACGGGCCCGGCGTCGCCCGCGCGGCCGTCGAGTCGCTCGCCGAGAACTTCGCGGACGGGGTGGTCGCGCCCCTCTTCTGGTACGTGCTGCTCGGCTTCCCGGGGCTCCTCGCCTACAAGGCGATCAACACCCTCGACTCCATGATCGGCCACCGCGACCCGCGCTACCGGTGGTTCGGCCGGGTGGCGGCTCGGGTGGACGACGTGGCGAACTGGGTCCCGGCCCGGCTCGCGGCGGCGCTCCTCGCGGGCGCCGCCCTCGCCCTGCCCGGCGCGAGCGCGCACGGCGCCCTTCGCACCGCCTTCCGGGACGCGCGCCGCCACCGCTCGGTGAACGCGGGCTGGCCGGAGGCGGCGATGGCGGGTGCGCTCGGTTTCTCGGTCGCCGGGCCCCGCCGCTACGGCGGTCGCACGGTCGAGGACGCGTGGATGGGCGAGGGGCGGCGCGACCTCGGGTCGAAGGACGTGCGTGCCGCGCTCCGCCACTACGTGATCGCCACCGCGTTGCTCGCGGCCCTGCTCGCCGCCGGCTGGGCGACCGGCTGGACGGCGAGGTAGGCCGGGGCCGGCCGGGCTCAAAACTCGATGCCCTTCTGGGCCTTGACCCCGGCCCGGAAGTGGTGCTTGACCATGGTCATCTCGGTGACCGTGTCCGCGATGTCGAGGAGCTCCGGCTTCGCGTTCCGGCCGGTCACCACCACGTGAAGGGCGGGCGGCTTCCCGGCGAGGAACGCGCAGACCTCGTCGAGGGGCAGGTAGCCGTAGCGAAGGACGATGTTGATCTCGTCGAGGAGCACGAGGTCGTAGCGCGGGGCCTCGCCCCGGCACGCCTCGATCATCGCCTTCGACGTCTCCCACGCGGCCTCGGCGGCCCGGATGTCGCGCGCCCGGTCCTGGGTCTCCCAGGTGAAGCCTTCGCCCATGGTGCGGATGTCGACCTGGTCCGGGAAGCGCTCGAGAACCGTGCGCTCCCCGGTCTGCCACTTTCCCTTCACGTACTGGACGACGCCCACCCGCATGCCGTTGCCGATGGCCCGGGCGACGAGGCCGAACGCCGCGGTCGACTTCCCCTTGCCCTTCCCGGTGTGGACGATGAGGAGACCCTTCTCGACGGTCTTGGTCGCGAGGATCCGGTCGCGGACCGCCTTGCGCTTTCGCGCCTTCTCGTTGGCGCGGCGGTTGATCTCCTCTTCGTTGCGTGCCTCTGCCATCGTCGTCGGACGGGTCGGCGTTCTCCGGGACCGGATACCGGGGGGCGACGGCGCCGGATCAGGTCCGCGAGAACCGGGTGAACGCGATGGAGGTGACGACCCCGAGGACGAGCCAGAAGGCCGCGTTGGTGGCCGCGGCCGCGACGACGAACGAGTCGGCGAGCGAGCCCGGAGCGAGCCCGCCCTCGACCTCGGGGTGGGGTGCGCCCGCGAGATGGGGGACGACGAGGAGCGCGGCGCCCGCGACCTTCGCCAGCGCCCTCGGCGCGAGGATCAGGAGGCCCACGCCGGCCGCGGAGCACGCCACCGCGAGCAGCCACCAGAGCTGGCGGTCGAGGAGGCTCGCCGCGAACGCTCCCGGGACTTCCGGGCGGACCCCGATGGCCGGGTTCACGAAGAAGACGAAGAAGCCGGCCGCGCCCCAGAGGAGACCCTGACGCCAGGTCGCGCTGCCGCGCCACGCGAAGATCGCGACGACGAGGAGTGCGAACCCGATCGCGGTCGCGACGTTCGAGACGCCGGTCCAGAAGGTGCGCTCGATGCCGTCGTGCGGCGCCCATGCGCCGCCGTGGTCGTGGCCGTGTCCGTCGGCGTGGCCGGAGCCGGCTCCGGCCGGCGCGTCGCGGCTCGCCGCCGGCGCCCGGTTACCGGCCGGAACGAGAGCATGGCCGTCGTGCTCGTGGGCACGCTCCCCCCCGGCGTGGGAGTGGATGAGCTCGCCGTGGCGGTGCGGGAGGAGACCGGAGTCCCCGATCCCGGCCGGCGCGTCGCGGCTCGCCGCCGACGCCGTCCGGTCGCCGGCCGAAACGAGAGCATGGCCGTCGTGCTCGTGGGCACGCTCCCCCCCGGCGTGGGAGTGGGTGAGCTCGCCGTGGCGGTGCGGGAGGAGACCGGAGTCCCCGATCCCGGTCTCGTAGGTCTCCGCCGCGAAGAGAAGCGGCGCGACGCCGACCGACTGGAGGGCGGTGAGGGCGATCCCGGCCGCCGCCCCGGCGACGACGGATGCAAGGAGAATTCGCTGGATCATCGGTTCTTTCCCCCGTGTCAATGGCAGGGGAAGGCGAACGAGTGGCGGGTGTCGTGGGCCGCGTTGTGCATGGTTTCGCTCGGAGCGAAGCCGGCCGCGAACACGATCACGACGCCAAGGACCGCGGCGAAGAGGGCCGCGAGCTTCCGGTTCTCGGCGGCCCGGTCCGCGGACGCGTCCCATTGCCGGGGAGGGGTGGGGGTGGCCATGCAGGGTCTCCTCCTAGAGCCATGTCAACGACGGCTTCGAAGGAGGAACCCATCGGCGCGGACGGGGTAGTCCACCGCCGGCGAGCCCGTATCACCCTCCGTAACACGAAGCCGCGCTTCGGACGCGAATCGGGCCGGTCTCCGGGCTCGCGGCTGGAGCGTGCCTCCCCGGAGGAAACGTCGGCCAACCGGCGCTTCGCCGACGGTGGCCCACGGCTCCCTCCAGCCGCCTACCGTTGCGGGGGCAGCGCCGGCCTTGCTCGGGCTTCATCGCCCGGCGCACCGGCTTCCCGTTTCATCCGCCGGTGCGAGGCACCTGGCGGACACCCGATCGCGCAACCCCGCCATTCAAGAGAATGTCCCGCACATTGTCAATCGTCGCCCGCCCCGTCCCGCGCGTCCCCGGTGCAAAATGGGGCGCCGAACGACCCCGGAGGCCGGAGCCGTCCGAATGCCCCGCGATCCCCGCGATCCCGTGACCTTGGTGCTGGGCGGCGCGCGCTCGGGGAAGAGCGCGTATGCGGAGTCGCTCGTGGCCGGGCCGGGGGCGGTCTACGTCGCGACGGCGGAGGCGCTCGACGACGAGATGGGGGAGCGGATCGCCCGCCACCGCTCGCGCCGCCGCGGGGCGGGCTGGACGACCGTGGAGACGCCCCTCGACCTCTCGGCCGCCCTCCGCGCGCACGCGCCGGGGGCGTCCGGCGTCCTCGTCGACTGCCTCACCGTCTGGCTCGGGAACCTCGTGCACGCCGGTCGCGACATCGACCACGAGGCGGCCTCTCTCTTAGAATCGCTCGCCGTGCCCCCGGTGCCCGTCGTCCTCGTCGCCAACGAGGTCGGGCTCGGGGTGGTCCCGGACAACCCGATGGCCCGCGCCTTCCGGGACCACGCGGGGAGGCTCAACCAGGCGCTCGCGGCGCGGGCGGATCGGGTGGTGCTCGTGACGGCGGGGATCCCCCTCGTCCTCAAGCCCGCCTGATGCGGCGCGAGATGGCGCGAGCGCAAGCCACCAATCGAACGATGGACCACCGCCCATGACCACCCGCATCCCCGCCACCGTGATCACCGGCTTCCTCGGGGCGGGCAAGACGAGCCTCATCCGCCACCTCCTCGCCCACGCGAACGGGCGGCGCCTCGCCCTCGTCATCAACGAGTTCGGCGACATCGGGATCGATGCGGAGATCGTCAAGGGCTGCGGCATCGAGGGCTGCGAGGAGGACGACGTCCTCGAGCTCGCGAACGGCTGCATCTGCTGCACGGTGGCGGACGACTTCCTCCCCACCATCGAGACCCTGCTCGACCGCGACCTTCCTCCCGACCACATCGTCATCGAGACCTCCGGGCTCGCGCTTCCGAAGCCCCTCGTCAAGGCGTTCGGCTGGCCGAGCGTGCGCACCCGGGTGACGGTGGACGGGGTGGTCGCGGTGGTGGACGCCCCCGCGTACGCGGCGGGGCTCTTCGCCGCCGACCCGGCCGCGGTCCAGGCGCAGCGCGAGGCCGACGACGCCCTCGACCACGAGAGCCCCCTCGAGGAGCTCCTCGAGGAGCAGCTCGGGTGCGCGGACCTCGTGGTGCTCAACAAGGCGGACCTCGTCGACGGGGCGGAGATGCGCCGGATCGGGGACGAGATCGGGTCGATGCTCCGTCCCGCCGTCAAGCGGGTCGTCGCGCGCGAGGGTGCGGTGGACCCGGCCGTCCTCCTCGGGCTCGAGGCGGCGGCGGAGGACGACCTCGATTCGCGTCCCTCCCACCTCGACGAGGCGGGGGAGCACGACCACGACGACTTCACGACGTTCAGCGTGGAGCTGGGCGAAGTGGACTGCCCGGACACCCTCGCGGGCCGGATCGCCCGGGCCGTCGCGGCGCACGGGATCCTCCGCGTCAAGGGGTTCGCGGCGGTCACGGGCAAGGACATGCGCCTCCTCGTGCAGGGCGTCGGCGAGCGCGTCCGGCACTACTACGACCGCGAGTGGCGGGACGGCGAGGAGCGCCGTTCGCGGCTCGTGGTGATCGGGGAGACGGGGCTCGACGAGCCGCGCATCCGGGAAGCGCTCCGCGCGGGCTGAGCGGTCCCCGTGGCGATTCGAGCCGGGGCGAATTCACCCGAACGGGCCGAAGGCGACACCGGAATCGGGCGGAGATCACCGAAGTCCGCAGGTCGGATTGGTGAAGCGTAATCCGACATCGCCTGCCCCGCGTGCTTCCTGGGGCGCAAGCGTCGGAGTACGCTTCGTCAACCCACCTGCAGCTACAGACTGAGCCGGTCAGGGCCGGAGCGAGCCAGCCGGGGGGCGAACGCAACGATGCACCTGCTGCGCGCGAAGGCGGGGTCGGCAGTCGACGAGACCGAGGCGGTCGATCTCGGCCAGACCCCGGGCGACGTCGTCTTCCTCTCCGCCGCGGACACCGAGCTCGCGAGCCTTGCGGGGGCGCGCGCCGGGTTCGGCGACGACTTCCCCTCGCTCCGCCTCGCGAACCTCATGCAGCTCGCCCACCCGATGTCGGTGGACCTCTACGTCGAGTCGGTGGTCGCGAGCGCGAAGCTCGTCGTCGCCCGGGTGCTGGGGGGCGCCGGCTACTGGCCCTACGGGGTGGAGCAGCTCGTCGAGACGTGCCGCACCGGGTCGATCCCGCTCGCCCTCCTCCCCGGCGACGACCAGCCCGACCCCGAGTTCGCGGCGCTCGGCACGGTGTCCGCGGGGAGCACTCACCGCTTGTGGCAGTACTGCGTGCACGGCGGGCCCGCGAACTCCCGGAACCTCCTCGCCTTCGCGGCCGATCTCATCGGGCATCCGGCCGAGTGGCGCGAGCCCGCGCCGCTCCCACGGGCCGGCCTCTACCATCCGGAGTGCGGGGCGTGCGGCCTGGACGAGGTCGTATCGCGGTGGGTCGAGGGCGCTCCCGCCGCCGCCATCGTCTTCTACCGCGCGCACGTCCAGGCGGCGAACCTCACCCCCGTCGACGCCCTGGTACACGCCCTCCGCGCACGCGGGGTGAACGCGCTCCCGCTCTACGTGTCGAGCCTCAAGGACCCGGTCTCCGCGGACCTCGTCTCCGCCATGCTCGCGCACGCGCGGGTGCGCCTCGTGCTGAACGCGACCGGGTTCGCGGTCTCGACGCCGGGCGCCCCGGAGCGGCGCCCGACGCCCTTCGACGCGAGCGGTCGGCCGGTGCTCCAGGTGGTGCTCGCGGGCGGGCGCGAGGAGGACTGGGAGCGCAGCACCCAGGGGCTCTCCGCGCGCGACATCGCGATGAACGTCGCGCTTCCGGAGGTGGACGGTCGCATTCTCGCCCGCGCGGTGTCGTTCAAGGCGGAGGCCCGGTTCGACAGTCTCACCGAGTGCCCGATCGTGGCCTACGTCCCGCGGCGCGACCGGGTCGCGTTCACCGCGGACCTCGCCCGGGCGTGGATCGACCTCGCGGCCACCCCGGCCGCCGAGCGCCGGGTCGGCATCGTGCTCGCGAACTACCCGAACCGCGACGGGCGCCTCGGCAACGGGGTCGGGCTCGACACCCCGGCCGGCACCATCGAGCTCCTGCGGGCGATGGCTGCCGCGGGCTACGACGTGGACGGGATCCCCGCGGACGGCAACGCCCTCGTCGCGGCGATCGCGGCGGGGCCGACCAACGCGGGCGTCGCCGGACGCGCAATCCGGGAGCGGCTCTCCCTCGACGACTACCTCGCGTTCTTCGCCGCCCTGCCGGCGGCGGTGCGGGGGGCGGTCCGCGAGCGCTGGGGAGGACCCGAGGGCGACCCGTACTTTCTGCCGGGGGCGGGGGAGGTCGCCGGCGAGGGCGACGGCGCGGGTGACAACGCCGGCGCCGACGCCAACGCCAGAAAGGGCGCGGGGTCGGGAGCAGGCGCGGAATTCGGCGCACGCGCGGGCGCGGCGAGGAGCGCAGATGCGGACGCGAGCGCGAGTGCGGGAGCGGGTGGGGCATTCGCGATCCCGGCGCTCCGCTTCGGCAAGGTCACGGTCGGCCTCCAGCCCGCGCGGGGCTACAACATCGACCCCGCAGCCACCTATCACGACCCCGACCTCGTCCCCCCCCACGGCTACTTCGCGTTCTACGCCTGGCTGCGGGCGCACGCGCGGGTCCACGCCGTCGTCCACATGGGGAAGCACGGGAACCTCGAATGGCTCCCCGGCAAGTCCCTCGCCCTCTCAGCCGCGTGTTGCCCGGAGGCGGCCCTCGGGCCCCTGCCGCACGTCTATCCGTTCATCGTCAACGACCCGGGGGAGGGGACCCAGGCGAAGCGCCGCGCGCAGGCGGTCATCGTCGACCACCTGACCCCGCCCCTCACCCGGGCCGAGACCTACGGTCCGCTCGCCGACCTCGAGCGCCTCGTCGACGAGTACTACGAGGCGTCGGGGGTGGACCCGCGGCGGCTCGCGGTCCTCCGGGACGAGATCCTCGAGCTCGTCGAGCGCATCGGGCTCGACCGGGACTGCGGCATCGCCCCCGGCGAGGACGCCGCGGAGGCGTTGACCAAGCTCGACGCCTACCTCTGCGAGCTCAAGGAGATGCAGATCCGGGACGGCCTGCACGTCTTCGGCCGGAGCCCGGACCCGGAGCGCCTCCTCGACCTCCTCGTCGCCCTCGTGCGCCTCCCCCGGGGCGAGGACGCCGGGGCGGACGCGTCCCTCACCCGCGCGCTCGCCCGCGATCTCGGCCTCGACGGGTTCGACCCCCTCGATTGCGACCTCGGAGCCGCGTGGAGCGGAAAGCGTCCCGCCTCGCTTGCAACCGCGCTCAACGGCCGTGCGGCGCCATGGCGGACGGCCGGCGACACCGTCGAACGGCTGGAAATGCTTGCCCGGTCGCTCGTCGGCAGGAGTCTCCCGTGCCCGGAGTCGTGGACCGGGACCCGGGCGGTGCTCGCGGAGGCGAACGAACGGATCCGCCCCGCGCTCGAAGCGTGCGCGGAGGCGGAGATCCGGGGGGTGCTGACCGCCCTCGACGGGCGCTTCCTCGAGCCCGGCCCGTCCGGCGCCCCGACCCGCGGGCGCCCCGACGTGCTGCCGACGGGGCGGAACTTCTACTCCGTCGACACCCGCACCGTCCCCACCGCGGCGGCCTGGCACCTCGGCTGGAAGTCGGCGGGGCTCCTCGTCGAGCGCCACCGCCAGGAACACGGGGAGTGGCCGCGGCGGATGGCCCTCTCCGCGTGGGGCACGTCGAACATGCGCACCGGCGGCGACGACATCGCGCAAGGACTCGCCCTCATGGGAGTGCGGCCGACGTGGGAGCCGAGCTCCGGGCGGGTTACCGGGTTCGAGGTCCTCCCCCTCGACCTCCTCGACCGCCCGCGGGTGGACGTGACCCTTCGCGTGTCGGGGTTCTTCCGCGACGCGTTCCCGGCCCAGGTCGCGCTCTTCGACGCGGCCGCCCGGGCCGTCGCCCGCCTCGACGAGCCCGCGCGCGGCAACCCGATTGCCGCCGCCTGGGCGGCCGACGTCGAGCGCCTCGCGGCCGGCGGCGCGGCCCGAGCGGACGCGGAGCGCCGGGCCGGCTACCGTGTTTTCGGCTCGCGCCCCGGCGCCTACGGGGCGGGCCTCCAGGCCCTCATCGACGAACGGGGGTGGCGGGAGGAAGCCGACCTCGCGCGGGCCTGGATCGTGTGGGGCGGCTACGCCTATGGCGGCGAGGCCGAAGGAGCCGCGGAGCACGCGATGTTCGAGACCCGCCTTCGCGGGGTGGAGGCGGTGGTCCACAACCAGGACAACCGCGAGCACGACCTCCTCGACTCCGACGACTACTACCAGTTCGAGGGAGGCATGAGCGCGGCCGTGCACCACCTCTCGGGGACGCGGCCGGCGGTCTGGCACAACGACCACTCGCGCCCGGAGAGCCCCCGGGTGCGGCGCCTTGAGGAGGAGATCGCACGCGTGGTGCGCGCCCGGGTGGTCAACCCGAAGTGGATCCGGGGGGTCATGCGCCACGGCTACAAGGGCGCGTTCGAGATGGCGGCGACGGTGGACTATCTCTTCGCGTTCGCGGCGACCGCCCGGGCGGTCGGCGACCACCACTTCGACGCGGTGTTCGAGGCCTACGTCGAGGACCGCGAGGTCCGCGCCTTCTTCGACGAGAACAACCCGGCCGCGCTCCGGGAGATCGCCGAGCGGATGGCCGAGGCGGTCGAGCGCGGGCTCTGGCGGCCGCGGTCGAACTCCGCCCACCTCGCCCTCCGCGAGCTCGCGGGCGGCTGAGCGCCATGCCGCGGCCCGACCGGCGCCGGGCGGGACCCGGCGAAGACCGGCGGACCGCGGCCGGGGACCCGGCGCAATCCGAACGATTCCGGCCGCTTGCGCACCTCGCGAACGCCGCGCTCGACATGTACCGCCTGCCCCCGGACGCCACCGCCCGCCTCGTCAACGTCTCGGAGAACGCGACGTTCAGGGTCGAGTCGGCGGCGACGGGCGGCCGGTGGGCGCTTCGCGTGTACCGGGAGGGCTACCAGAGCCGGAGCGCCATCGCCTCGGAGCTCGCCTGGATCGAGGCCCTTCGCCGGGACCGGGTGGTAAGCACCCCGGCGCCCGTCGCGGGGACCGACGGCGACTGCATCCGGGTCGTCGCTCACGAGGGCGTGTCCGGGCCGCGCCACGTCGTCATCTTCGCCTGGGAGGCGGGCGAGGAGCCGCGCGAAGACCAGGCCGACCTCGGAGATCGCTTCGAGACGCTGGGCGAGATCGCGGCGCGCATGCACCGTCACGTGCGCACCTGGAAACGGCCGGCCGGCTTCGAGCGCTTCACCTGGGACTTCGAGACCACCCTCGGAAGCCGCCCGCGATGGGGTGCGTGGCGGGGTGCGCCGGGGATGACGGCGGAGACCGAAGCCCTGTTCTCGAGAACCGTCGCCGCCATCGGCCGGCGGCTCGACCGCTTCGGGAGAACGCCGGACCGGTTCAACCTCATCCATGGCGACCTTCGTCTCGCCAACCTCCTCGTCGACGGCGGGACCACCGGGGTCATCGACTTCGACGACTGCGGCTTCGGCTGGCTGATGTACGACTGCGCGACCACCGTGTCGTTCTTCGAGCACCGCCCCGAGGTGCCCGAGCTCATCGCCGCCTGGGTGCGCGGCTACCGCCGGGTGAGCTCGCTGTCCGGGGAATCGGAGGAGGAGATCGCGACATTCGTGATGCTCCGGCGGATCCTCCTCGCCGCCTGGCTCGGGACGCATCCGGAGACGGCGACCGCCCGGGCCTTGGGGGCCGGCTACACCGAGGGCACCGCCCCCCTCTGCGAAGCCTGGCTCTCCCGCTTCACCGCCTGACCCACCTCAAGTCCACCGGAGCCCATCGGCAGTTCCGGCCATGCCGGGCAGCGCCGGGACATCCGCGGCGGAACAGCTACACCGGAGCCCGGAGCCACCGGCACCACGGTCCGGGTGATTTCCGCCGGCCGGCTCAGGTCGGCGCCGATGGGCCCGGGCCGCCGTTCGGCATCGTCTCCAGGAACGTGGCGACCCGTCGCCGGACTTCGCCCGCCCCCGGCAGGGTCAGGGTTTCCAGGGCCAATTCCTCGCACCGGGCGAAGGACAGCTTCCCGAAGTCGAGCTTGAATTCCGGGATCCGGTTGGCGGTCATGCTGAACTCGTCGAGCCCCAGGCCGAGCAGCACCGGGGTCGCCAACGGGTCGCCGGCCATCGCCCCGCACATGCCGACCCGGATACCGGTCGTCCTCGCGGCGACGATGGTCCGCCGGAGGGCGCGCAGGACGGCGGGGTGAAAGGGATCGAAGAGCTCGGCGAGGTGCTTGTTGCCGCGGTCGGCGGCCATCACGTACTGGGTCAGGTCATTGGTGCCGATGCTGAAGAAATCGACGTGCGGTGCCAGCACATCGGCCATCTCGGCGGCGGCCGGAACCTCGATCATGATGCCGACTTCGGTCGCGCGGTCGAAAGCCCGGCCGGCCGATGCGAGAGCCTCTTTCGCGCGGTCGATCTCGGCCCGCGCCGCCACCACCTCTCCCAGCGTGCTGACCATGGGGAACATGATGCGCACGGGTCCCCGAGCGCTCGCCCGCAGGGCGGCACGCAACTGATCCTGCAAAAGACCCGGATTGTCGAGGCCAAAGCGCAGGCCCCGCCAACCCAGGTTGGGATTGGCCTCCGGCGGGCGGTCGAGGCAGGGCACCGGCTTGTCGCCGCCGATGTCCATGGTGCGGATCACGAGGGGCCGTCCGCCGAGCCGCGAGACGGTGCGTGCGTAGATTTCCGCCTGCTCGTCCTCGTCCGGCGCCGCCGCCCGGTTCATGTAGAGAAACTCGGTCCGGAACAGGCCGATCTCCTCGGCACCGCAGGCGACGGCCACGTCCGCCTCCTCGACGGCGGCGATGTTGGCGGCGACCCGCCGCTGCGCCCCGTCGCGAGTGACGGCCGGGCGATGCTTGACCGCGTCGGCCGCCTTCGCCCGGGCCTGCCAGGCGTCGCGCCTTTTCTCCATCTCTTCGAGGGCGGCGGCATCCGGCGCGATGTTGACTGTCCCCGCCTTGCCGTCGAGGAGGATTCTGGTGCCGTCGGTGACCCCGCGAAGCGCCGGGCCGACGGCGAACACGACGGGAATGGGCAGCCCCGCGGCGAGAATTCCCGCATGGGCGGTCTTGCTGCCGGTCTCGACGCAAAGTCCCCGTACATGGTCGAGGTCGATCCCGAGGACGTCGGACGGCGCCAGGCGGTGGAAGCACAGAATCGCCGGCTCGGCGACGCGGAGCGCCGGAGCCTCGGCTCCGGTGAGGATCCGCAGCACGCGGCCGGCGACGTCGGCGAGGTCGTCGCCGCGGGCGCCGAGCAGCTTGTTCTCGAGGCCCGCGTACGCATCGATCAAGATCGCAACAGTCCGGCGCCAGGCGGCCTCGGCATCGAGTCCCTCGTCGCGGACCAGCGATCGCGCGGCCCCGGCGATTTCGGGGTCCTCGAGATGCAGGAGATGGGTCTCGAATATCCGGGCGTCGTAGTCGCCGAGCGCGTCCCGGCTCTCGTCCACGAGGTCCCGGATCTCGTCCCGCGCGCGTTGCAGAGCCTCGTCGAGGCGGGCAATCTCCGCCTCCGCGTCGTCGACCCGGGAAACCGCGACCCCGGGCAAATCCTTCCGAATGACCCGCGCCGCCGCGACGGCGTATCCGGGGCTGATCGGAATGCCTTCGAGAAGGGGGCCGGCGACGGCGGGAATGGGCGACGGTGCGGCCGGCGCCGGCGTCGGCGCACGGTCCCGGGAGACGATGACGCCCTCGCCGAAATTGTCGTCGACGAGGGCCTCGATGGCACCGAGCGCCCGCTCCGCGTCGGCGCCGTCGGCGGAAACACCGATGCACTCGCCGCTCACGACCTCCAGCGTCAATACCCGGTTGAGACTCTTCGCGTTGACCCAGCCGCCGGCCTTCGAGACGTTGCGCACCCGCACGTCGCAGTCCCGGGCGTTCAGGGCGCTGACGAAGCGGGCCGCCGGCCGCGCGTGGAGCCCGAGACGGTTGTCGATGCGATACTCGCGGCGGATGGCGGCCGCCGAGTGTGGCGGCGTCTCCTGCGCCGGTGGCGGGCCGGGCTCGTCGGGCGCCCGGCAGGCCCGCCGCGCCTCCCGCGCGACCTCGTCGATATCGGCGCCGCCGGCCGCTTGAACCGTGGCCGACAATACGCCCTCCACGAGCGGCGCATCGCAGAATCTGACGATGGCGCGCCGGTCCTCGTCCAGCAGGTCGATGGCCGTCTCGGCGTTGAGACGGGCGGCGCCGATGTCGGCGAATACGAGCGCGCCATCGTCACCGAGCACCTGCTCGATCGCCGTGCGGATGCGCAGTGCGTCGGTGCCGAGCAGGTCGTCCGGTTCGCCCATGCCGCCCGCCGACACGATCGGCACCTCTTCCCGGCACATGGCCTCTGCCATGCGCTTGAGGCCGTCCGATATCTGGCGGCTGTGCGAGACGATGACGATGCCGATCATGCACCGGCCTCCACCGCCGTCTCGTGCAGGGCCTCGATGATGAGATAGCTCGACGTGGCCCCCGGGTCCTGGTGCCCGCGACTGCGCTCCCCCAGGTAGCTGGCGCGGCCCTTGGTGGCGATGAGGGGAATGGTCGCCTTCATGCCCTCTTCGGCCGCGGCCGCGGCCGCGGCCAGACAGGCCGTCAGCTCGGCCCCCCCGGTCCGGGCCTCGCGGAACGCCTCGTGGGCCGGAATGAGGCTGTCCAGCATGGTCTTCTCACCCGCGCGGGCGCCGCCGCGCATGGCGACGCCGTCGACCGATGCCTTGAGCATCGCTTCCACGTCGTCGGCCGAGAGTTCCGTCTTGCCGCCGAGGGCCTTCGCCGCCTGCAGGAACATGGTGCCGTAGAGCGGCCCCGCGGCGCCCCCGACCCTGGAAATCAGCGCCATGGCGACGGCCTTGAGAATGACCCCGATGTCGCGGTCATCGGGCAACCTCTCGAGCACCGCCCTGAAACCGCGGTCCATGTTGTTGCCGTGGTCCGCGTCGCCGATGGCGGAGTCCAGGGCGGTCAGACAGGTGCGGTTGTCCCGCAACACGCCGGCCGTCTTGTTGATCCAGGCCGTGATGTGGTCGCTGGTCAGCATGGTCCCCTCGCTCCATTCCTCGACGAGCAGCAGGCCCGCCCGATCCACCGGGCCGGTCCGCCGGGCGGGCCTGCCCCGCGACTTCACGCCCTGCCGGCGTTCGCCGTCAAGCCCCCCAACGCAGCGCCGGCGTATGCACCGGCGCGTCATAGAGACGCAGGATCTCGTCCGTGGCCTTGACCAGGGTGATCGACACGCCCTGCATCTCGATGGAGGTGATGTAGTGCCCGACCAGCCTGCGGACGATGCCAATCGCCCGGTTGTCGGTGAGCTCATGCAGCCTGGCGAAAATGGTGTAGAGCTCGGAGACGGGAGTCCCGCCCATGCTGTTGACCATGGCGATCACTCGATCGCCGGCCTGGAACGTCTCGTCGACGACCTCGACGCCCGCCCATTCGCCCTTGCCGGCGTCCCATTCCGGAAGCTCTCGGGTATAGGCCTCGTCGTCGAGGATCCGGGTGGCCAGAATCTCGGCGATCTCGTCCGCGCTCCTGACCTTCATGCGCTCGATGCCGGGCTCGCCGTGAATGCCGACGCCGATCTCCATCTCGTCCCCGCCGAGATCGAATGTGGGGGCCGCGTTCTGCGGCGTGATGCAGGAGGTCAGCGCCACGCCCATGCTCTTGCCGTTGATGTTGACCGTCTTGCAGAGCGCGGCCAGACGGTCGAGGTCGTAGCCCTCGGCGGCGGCTGCGCCACACACCTTCTCGGCGATCACCGTGGTGCCGATCCCGCGCCGGCCGGCGGTGTAGCTGGAGTCCTTGACCGCCACGTCGTCGTCGATGACGACATTGCGCACGTCGATGCCGTCGTCGCGCAGCAGGTCCGCCGCCATCTGGAAGTTCATGACGTCGCCGGTGTAGTTCTTGACGATCTGCAACACTCCCTTCCCGCCGTCGACGGCCTTGCCGGCCTCGTACATCTGGTCGGGGGTCGGCGAGGTGAAGACCTGACCCGGGCAGGCCGCATCCAGCATGCCCGTTCCGACATAACCGCCGTGCAGGGGTTCATGCCCGCTGCCGCCCCCGGACACGACGGCGACGTGGTCGACGGGAGCGCCCCTGGAGAGCACGAAGTTCGGATCGAACCGGACCTCCAGGAGATCCGGATGGGCCAGGGCCAGGCCCTCGAGCTGTTCGACGGTGACGTCCTCTGCGTTGTTGATGAGTTTCTTCATTTCGCGGCCTCCTCGGAGATGGGGTTTCATCCTAGTCGGTCAGGAAAACCCTCTCCTGATTACGTACCAAGCTCATCCGGCTCAGAAATAGTTCTCAGCGAGCTTGAGCACTCGGTAGGGCATGGGTGGGGTGCGCAGGGCGACGAACGCGAGTCGGGGGAACATCTCCCGGAGCGAGAAGCGACGGCTGAAGC